>NZ_DAOKZA010000006.1:0-108746 GCF_035325925.1 Azohydromonas sp.
GGGAGCCTCCTTGGCCCCCGCGCTCAACATTTCACAGGCGTCCACATTCCGCGAACTATGTTGTGCTCCCCATACATGGCCGAGCGTGGGTTGATCTGAACCGGCGCCGGCGCGCTGCGCGCGTCGCTTGCCCCCCGCCCGACGCGCGGTCCGTGCGCCGGGGACAATCGCCGCCATGACGCTGCGCAGCCTGCACGACCTGGCCCCGCTGAAGGCCGCGCTCGCCGAGCGGCGGCGCGAGGCGCAGCAGCGTGCCGCGCGCGAGCGCGAGGCGGCCGCGAAGGCCGAGCGCGAGCGCACGCTGTTCGCGCGCAGCGTCGGCGCGGTGCACCCGCTGCGCGACCGCGGCCTGGCCGACGTCGACCGCGCGCGCCCCGAGCCGCTGCCGCGCCAGCGCGAGCGCGACGAGCAGGCCGCGCTGCGCGAGGCCTGGTCCGACGAGGTCGACGTCGAGCGGCTGCTCGACACCGACAGCGAGCTGAGCTTTCGCCGCGCGCACATCGCGCCCGACGTGCCGGCGCAGCTGCGCCGCGGGCGCTGGGCGATCCAGGCGCAGGTCGACCTGCACGGGCTGCGCCGCGACGAGGCGCGCGAAGCGCTGGCCGCGTTCCTGCGCGACGCCGCGCTGCGCGGGCTGCGCTGCGTGCGCGTGGTGCACGGCAAGGGCCACGGCTCGCCGGGCAAGGCGCCGGTGCTCAAGGGCAAGGTGCGCGCGTGGCTGGTGCAGAAGGACGCGGTGCTGGCCTTCGTGCAGGCGCGCGCCGCCGACGGCGGGCACGGCGCGCTGGTGGTGCTGCTGGCCGGCACGACGAACGCCGGCGGCGCCTGAGCGGGCGCCGCATCCGAACGCATGCGGGCGGCGGCGATCGACGCGTAGCCGCCGTAGCGCCAGCGACTCCGACCGTTGCACAGCGGCTGTTCATCGCGCATCGCTGAGCACCGGTGTGCAGTCGTGCGAACTTCAATCCGGTTCGCTCCAACCGAAGCGCCACCCGAGCCGGGGTCAGGTCGAGACGGACTTGTCGGAGGCGTCGCACAGGCAGGCGCCGACAACGTGCGCGGCCACGCGCCGGCTGTGCGGCCCGTTCCACGACGGCAACCGCGCCGATGCCAAGGCACTCACGCTGCAGCACCGCCGATTGCTGTTGGCGTCTCTACTGGACTAGATTCAGCCCGCGCCTCATGATTGGTAACCAGGGAACGAACGAGACGCGGCGTGGCAAGACGATGCATGCTCTATGGAGCCACGGGCTACACAGGCGCACTCATCGCGCAGGAATGCGCGCGCCGCGGACTGCAACCTGTGCTTGCCGGGCGCGACGCGGCCCGCCTGCGGCTGCTGGCGGATCGTCTACGACTACCGCACACCGTGGTAGCCCTGGACGACCCCGCGGGCCTGAAGCAGGCACTGCAGGGGATGACCGTCGTGCTGCACTGCGCGGGACCGTTCTCGCGCACATCCGCTCCCATGCGCGGGGCTTGCATGGCCACCGGCACGCACTACCTTGATATCACCGGCGAAGTCGACGTGTTCGTGGCGGCGCACGATGACACCGAGCGAGCGCGCACGGCAGGCGTATTGCTTTGCCCCGGCGTCGGCTTTGATGTTGTGCCGACAGACTGCGTGTCGGTGAGCCTCAAGTCGGCGATGCCGGACGCAACCCACCTGACCCTGATGTTTGCGGGTTTGGACCACCTGAGTGCAGGCACGACCGTCACTTCAATGGAGGCCATCTTCCGGGGAGCCGCCCGGGTGCGGCAGGACGGGCGGATTGTCGACATCCCCTTCGGCGAAAGGAGTCGGATGATCGATTTCGGGAACGGGCCAGAGCGCAGCTTCGTCATCCCCTGGGGCGACGTGGCCACCGCCGGTTACTCCACCGGCATCACGAACATAGAGGTCCACATTCCGCGGGCATCGGCCAGCGCCCGCGCGATCCGTGCGCTGTTGCCTCTACGCCGGCTGATGGCCGGACCGATGGCGCGGCGGGTGGCCCATCCGCTGCTCCGTCGGCTGGCGAGCGGCCCGTCCCCGGCTCGGCGGGCCCGCGAGCGGGCCCGAGTGTGGGGCGAAGTCCGCAATGCCGAAGGTGCAGTCAAGCGTGCGTCCCTGCAGACCTTGAACGGCTACAGTCTGACGATCCTGACCGCCGTGTTGGCGCTCGAACATGTGCTTCAGCACGAAGTGCCGGCCGGGTATTGCACGCCCGCAGAGTTGATGGGGCCGGACTGCTTGGAGCGTATCAACGACGCCGGGAAGATCGTGCTCCTCTGACCGCTCTGGAAGTCGCTCAGCACTTCCAGCAGGAAGGCCTCGATGGGCTCGTCGGCGCGGCCCAACTCGTCGATCAGGAGCACGGGGCACACCGTGCGCCGACCACGGCAAGCCGGCATCGGTCTCGAACGCCAGCGCCAGGCTTGGGCTGCCGGCCGACACCGAGAAGCAGGAGATCGACCTCGAGCGCGCAGGTGACCAGCTCGAAGCGGCTGGCAGTTCCAGGGTCGGGCCCGTCGCGAAGGTGGTCGCCGTCGTCACGGTCAGCGGCAAGCCTGCCACCCGCGGCTTACGCTTGAGTGGGCGGGACCACGATTGAGGCCGGGCGCTTGAACGCCCGCTTCGCGACTTCGGCCCGTCGGTCCGCTCATGGCCGTAACCGCTCGATGCGCCGCCAAGCGCCAGGTCACGGGCGCACGGACCCGCCTCAGCGCCGCAGCACGTCGAGCCAGGCGCGCTGCGTGTCGTCGAGGGCGTCGTCGGGCGTCAGCAGCGCCTGCGCCAGCGCGCCGCGGATCTCGGGTTCGGGTTCGGGCAGCCCGGCGGTGACCACCGCGTCGAGCAGCCGCCGCGCCGACGCGAGGCTGCGCCCGTACAGCGCCATGATCGCCGCCACCGACGCGTGCTGCGCCGGGTCGTCGAGCCAGCAGTCGTAGTCGGTGACGATGCCCACCGTCGCGTAGCCCAGCTGCGCCTCGCGCGCGAGGAAGGCCTCGGGCACGTTGGTCATGCCCACCAGGTGGCAGCCGGCCTGGCGCAGGAACAGGCTCTCGGCCTTCGTGCCCAGGCGCGGGCCCTCGACGCAGGCGTAGGTCACGCCGCGGTGCAGCGTCAGGCCCAGAGCGCGCGCCGCCGCGGCCACCGCGTCGACCAGCCGCGCGCTCACCGGGTGCGCGGTCGACACGTGCGCCGCGACGCCGCGGCCGAAGAAGCTGCGCTCGCGCACGCCGCGTGTCCAGTCGAAGTACTGCTCGGGCATCGCCAGGTGCCCCGGCTCGATGGCCTGCGCCAGGCTGCCGACCGCCGAGAAGCCCAGGACCATCGTCGCGCCGGCGCGCTTGAGCGCGAACACGTTGGCGCGGTAGTTGACCTCGTGCGGCAGCAGGCGGTGGCCACGGCCGTGGCGCGCGAGGAACAGCAGCGGCACGCCGTGCAGGCGCCCGCGCAGCACCTCGCCCGACGCGTCGCCGAACGGCGTGGTCGCGTCGAGGCTGGCCTCGACGCTCATGCCCCGCAGGTCGTACAGGCCGGTGCCGCCGATGATCGCCAGCATGCGCGGTGCTCCTGGGCAGTGGTGACCGCGGCATCGTAAGCCAAACGCCGCGCCGCGCCAGCGCGGCTCGCGGTGAGCCAAACGCCGCGCCGCGCCGGCGCGGCGCGCGCTGGGCTACTTCTGCTGGATGCGCGCCAGGTAGTCGAGCAGCGCCACGATGCGACCGCGCACGTACCACTCCGGCTGCGCCGCGGTGGCCGGCGACTGCAACGCCTGCATGCGGTACTGCGAGCCCCACACCGGCATTTCGCGCGAGCCGTGGGCGCCGATCTCGGTGCTGCTGCGCCCGTCGATCATCTCCCACACCAGCTGGGTCGGGAACGCGCCGCCGCTGCGCCGCGCCAGCGTCGTCAGGTCGGTCGGCGCCTTGGTCAGGTAGGCACGCAGCGAGCCGTCGCCCTTGCCCGACAGCCCGTGGCAGCTCGCGCAACTCGACTCGTATTCGAGCTTGCCCAGGTCGAACGCCTGCTGCGCCACTGCGCCCGCCGACGCCAGCGCCGACACGCCGGCGCACAGCGCCCATCCGAAGATCCGGTACTTCATCGATCTCTCCCGACTGCTGAGAACACCACGATCTGCGCGCAGGCGAACCCCCGCGCGCTCCCACGGCCCGGGGCGCGACTGCACGCCCCTGCACCGTGAAGGGACATGATGCGCCGCGCCGATGCGGCGACGTTGACGGATCTCAAGCTGCGGCGATCGCCGTGCCGCCGCCGAGCAGCGCCTCGAGCGTGGCCAGCGTGTCGGCCTCGTGCAGCGGCTTGTCGCGGCGCCAGCGCAGCATGCGCGGGAAACGCGGCGCGATGCCGCTCTTGTGCCGCGTGCTGCGCTGCAGGCCGTCGAAGCCGATCTCGAACACCAGGCTGGGCACAACGCTGCGCACCGGCCCGAAGCGCTCGATCGTGGTCGCGCGGATCACGCGGTCGACCTCGGCGAACTCGGCGTCGGCGAGCCCCGAGTACGCCTTCGCGAAGGGCACGAGGCGCGGCGCGCCGTCGGCCGGCGGCCGGCGCGCGGCGACGGCGTCGACCGCGGCGCGTGCCTCGGCCGCGTCGGCCGGTGCGCGGCTCCACACCGCGAAGGTGTAGTCGGTGTGCACGCCGGCGCGCCGGCCGTGGCCGGGCTGCGCGTAGACCAGCACCGCGTCGACGCTCAGCGGGTCGACCTTCCACTTCCACCACAGCCCGCCGGTGCGGGTGCGGCCGCTGCCGTAGGCGCCGTGGCGGTGCTTGAGCATCAGCCCCTCCATGCCGCGTTCGCGCGCCTGCGCGCGGCGCGCCGCGAGCGCCGGCCAGTCGGCGTCGTCGAGCAGCGGCGACACCGCGATGCCCGCCGCCGCGCACAAGGCCTCGAGCCGCTCGCGCCGCTGCGCCTGCGGCCGCTCGCGCAGGTCGTCGCCGCCAAGCTCGATCAGGTCGTAGGCGACGAACGCCACCGGCGCGGCGGCGAGCACCTTGCGCGCGGGCGCCGTGCGACCGATGCGCGGCTGCAGCCGCGCGAACGGCGCCGGCGCGCCGTCGGCCCAGGCGAGGATCTCGCCGTCGAGCACGCAGCCGTCGGGCAGCGCCCGTGCCAGCGCGCACACCTCGGGGAAACGCTCGGTGACCAGCTCCTCGCCGCGCGACCAGACCCACGTGCGCCCGCCACGGCGCACCAGCTGCGCGCGCATGCCGTCGTACTTCCACTCGGCGAGCCAGTCGCCGCGCGCCCCCAGCCGCTCGTCCAGGTCGGCGACGTCGCCGGCGTCGAGCGGGTGGGCGAGGAAAAACGGGTAGGGCCGGCTGTCGTCGGCGCGCGCCGGCGCGTCGCGCGACAGCAGCGCGGCGTAACGCTGCGCGGTGGGCGGCGTGCGCGCGTCGGTGTAGCCGATCATGCGCTGCGCGACGAGCCTGGCGTCGATGCCCGCGTGCGCCGCCAGCGCGCGCTGCACCAGCGCACGGCTGACGCCGACGCGCCAGCCACCGGCGATCAGCTTGACCAGCACGAAGCGCTCGCGCGCGTCGAGTTCGTGCCACCACGCCGCCAGCGCCGCCGCCTGCGCGGCCGCCGGCTCGCCGCGAAGCGGCAGCAGCCGCTGCTCGACCCACTGCGCCAGCCCCGGCCCGCCGGGCGTCGACGCCGGCGGCGGCAGCACCAGCGCGATCGTCTCGGCCAGGTCGCCGGCGGCCTGGTGGCACTCGTCGAACAGCCAGTCGGGCAGCCCGGCCTCGCGCGCCGCGGTGGCGCGCAGCAGCGCGGTGGGCACCACGCGGCGCGGCCGGCCGCCGGCCAGGAAGTACACCGCCCACGCCGCGTCGGCCGCGGGGGCCTGCGCGAGGTAGCGCTGCAGCGCCGCCAGCTTGTCGGCGACGGCGGTGCTGGCGTCGAGGGCCGCGTACAGGCGGGCGAAGTCGCGCATCGGGGCGGGCGGTGGGGCCGTGGCACGGCGATTGTGGCCAGCCGCCGCGGGTCGCGCACGGCGCGCGATAAGCTCGCGGCCTCGCCGAACTGCACGCCGACCGCCGCCGATGCCCCCCGCCGCCGCGCCCCGCAAACCCGACAACGGCAACCCGTTGCTCGAGGTCGTCGTGAGCATCGTGATCCCCGCGGTGATCCTGATGAAGTTCAGCGGCGAGCAGCACCTGGGCACGCTGCCGGCGCTGCTGATCGCGCTGGCGTTCCCGTTCGGCTGGGGCGTGTTCGACCTGGTGCGCAAGCGCAAGCTGAACTTCATCGCCGTGCTCGGCGTGGTCAGCACGCTGCTGACCGGCGGCATCGGCGTGCTGCGGCTCGACCCGCAGTGGCTCGCGGTGAAGGAGGCCGCGGTGCCCGGCCTGATCGGGCTGGCGGTGCTGATCTCGGCGCGCACCCGCTGGCCGCTGATCCGCATGCTGGTCTACAACGACAAGGTGCTCGACGTCGCCAAGGTCGACGCGCAGCTCGCCGCGCGCGGCAACACCGCCGCGTTCGAGTCGCGGCTGCGCAACGGCACGCTGCTGCTGGCGGGCACCTTCTTCTTCTCGTCGTTCATGAACTACGTGCTGGCACGATGGATCGTCACCAGCCCCGCCGGCAGCGAGGCGTTCAACCAGGAGCTCGGGCGGCTGACGCTGATGAGCTATCCGATGATCGCGCTGCCGTCGATGGCGATGATGATCGCGGTGATGGTCTACCTGGTGCACGGCGCGAAGCAGCTCACCGGGCTGACGCTCGGGCAGATGCTGCACCACCACGACGACGGCGCGACCTGACCCGCGGCCGGCGTGAACCTGGCCCCCACCTTCGTCCAGGTCCTGCTGCTGCTGGGCTGCGCGGTGGCGGTGGTGCTGGCGTTCCAGCGCCTGCGCATCCCGTCGGCGCTGGGCTACCTGCTGGTGGGCGTGCTGCTGGGCCCGCACACCGCCGGGCCGGTGGTCGACGCGCAGCCGCTGCAGGCGCTGGCCGAGTTCGGCATCGTGTTCCTGCTGTTCACGATCGGGCTGAACTTCTCGCTGCCGCAGATCCACGCGCTGCGCCACCTGGTGCTCGGGCTGGGCACGGCGCAGGTCGCGCTGACCACCGCCGCGGTCGGCGCCATCGCCTGGGCCGCCGGACTCGCGCCCGCGGCGGCGTTCGTCGTCGGCGCGGCGTTCGCGCAGTCGTCGACGACGATCATCGGCAAGCAGCTCGCCGAACAGGGCGAGGACCAGGCGCGCCACGCGCGGCTCGGCCTGGGCATGTCGGTGTTCCAGGACGTCACCGCCGTGCCGCTGGTGATCGTGATCCCGGTGCTCGGCGCTGCCGGCGCCACCGCGTTCGGCGGCACGCTGGCCTGGGCGCTGGCCAAGGCGGCGCTGGCCTTCGTGCTGGTGTTCGTCGTCGGGCGCTGGCTGCTGCGCCCGCTGTTCCACCGCGTCGCGGCGCGCCGCTCGGCCGAGCTGTTCACGCTGACGGTGCTGTTCGTCTCGCTGGCCGCCGGCGCGGTCACGCAGTCGCTCGGGTTGTCGATGGCGTTCGGCGCGTTCCTCGCCGGCATGGTGCTCGGCGAGACCGAGTTCCGCCACCAGGTCGAGGCCACGGTGCGTCCGTTCCGCGACGTGCTGCTGGGACTGTTCTTCGTCGGCGTCGGCATGCTCGTCGACCCCCAGGTGCTGGCGAAGGTGTGGCACTGGGGGCTGCTCGGCGCGGCGGTGCTGCTGGTGGTCAAGTGCGTGCTCGTCGCGGCGATCGTGCGTGCCGCGGGCATCGAGACGCTCACCGCGTGGCGCACCGGCATCCTGCTCGCCGTGGGCGGCGAGTTCGGCTTCGCGGTGCTGGCCATCGGGCTGCAAAGCGGCGTCGTCGACGAGCCGCTGGGGCAGGCGGTGCTGGTGTCGGTGCTGTTCTCGATGATCGCCGGCCCGCTGCTGATCCGCCACCACCACGCGCTGGCGCGGTGGCTGGCGCCGCGCCGCGCGCCGCCGCTCGACGACGCCCCCGCCGCGGCCGACGCGCCGCCGCCCGCCGGCGCGCAGGTGCTGCTGGCGGGCTACGGCCGCGTCGGCCAGAGCCTGGGTCACTTCCTCGAGGCCGAGGGCATCGCGTACGCCGCGCTCGACCTCGACGCCGAGCGCGTGCGCGAGGCGCGGCGCGCCGGCGAGCACGTGCACTTCGGCGACAGCTCGCAGCTCGACGTGATGGAGGCGCTCGGGCTGGCGAACGCGCGGCTGGTGGTGATCACCCACGACGACGTCGCCGCGGCACTGCGCCTGCTGGCGCAGTTGCGCGCGCGCCACCCGCAGCTGCCGGTGATGGTGCGCGCGCGCGGTCTCGATGTCGCCGAGGAGCTGCGCGCCGCCGGCGCCAACGAGGTCGTGCCGGAGACGCTGGAGGCGACGCTGACGCTGGCGTCGCAGGCGCTGCGGATGCTCGACGTGCCGCTGGCGCGCGTGCTGCGCCGCGTGCAGGCCGAGCGCGCGAACCTGTACCCGCGGCTGCGCGGCGCCTTCGGCGGCGACGCCACGCACGCCGACGACGCCGCGGGCGACACCGAACGCCTGCACGCGCTGCAGCTGCCGGCCGACAGCCGCTGGCTCGGGCAGCCGCTGTCGGCGCTGCCGCTGGACGGCGCGATCGTCAGCGCGCTGGTGCGTCGCGGCCATCGCCGGCTGCAGCCGGCACCCGACACGCGCGTCGAGCCGGGCGACACGCTGGTGCTGTTCGGCGCCGCCGACGCGCTGGCGCGCGCCGAGGCCGCGCTGCAGCGCTGATGCCCCCCGCGTCGCGCGAGCGAAAGCCGCGCCCGCGCCGCCAGCCGTATCGTCGCCGGCCCGCGGCGACACGCGCCGCGACGGCTGGAGCGCCCGCACCGCGCTGGTGTGCGGTCTGTCGCTGTCGTGCGCGAGCACGGTGGTGCTGCTCGAGGCGATCGAGGTGCGACGCGCGCTGGACACGGTGAACGGGTGCATCGCCGTCGGCTGGCTCGTCGTCGAGTACCCGGCCGCCGTGATGGCGCGGGTGCTGTTGCCGCCGCGGCTGCCGTGGCAGGTGGCGCACACCGGCTCGCGACGCCGCGATGCGCGTCGTGGCCACGCCGGACCCGCCGGGCGTGCGCCGCATGGTCGAAACGGCGCGCGCAGAACCGCGGCATCGAGATCGCGCTGCGCACCCGCAGCGAAGACGGGTCGCAGCTGCAGCGCCTCGACCGCGCGCCGCCCGGGCCTCGCGGCCCGATGGCGAGCGACGGCGCCGACGCACCGGCGGCCCTGCGTCGGCGTCCGCGCCCGCAGGCCGCCCCGGCGCGGGTCGTCAGCGGCGCGCCGACAGCGGCGGCGGCAGCGCGTCGCCGGCCAGACGCCGGCGGAACAGCGCGGCGCGGGCGAGCACGACGGTCGTCACCGGCGCGGTGATCGACAGCACGATGATGATCAGCCACACGTGCAGCGCCAGCCCGCCGCCGCGGGTGCTGAAGTGCACGATCGACGCCAGCGTGACGATCCACGCCGCCAGCGTCGACGCCAGCGCCGGCGCGTGCATCCGCGAGAAGAAGTCGGGCAGCCGCCGCAGCCCCAGCGCGGCGACGAGCACGACGAAGCCGCTGGCCAGCAGCAGCGCGGCGACCACCAGTTCGGCCAGCGGCGTCACTCGATCACCTCGCCGCGCAGCAGGAACTTCGCCAGCGCCACCGAGCTGACGAAGCCGAACAGCACCATCAGCAGTGCGCCCTCGAAGTACATCTCGCTGTCGTAGCGGATCGCCAGCACCAGCATCACCAGCATGCCCACGACGTAGAGGAAGTCCAGCGCCAGCACGCGGTCCTGCGCGCTCGGCCCGCGCACGACACGCAGCAGCCCCACCGCCATCGCCAGCGCGTACAGCACCAGCGTCGCGCCGATCGCGGTCGACAGCACCAGGCTCATTCGAAGATCTCCTTCAGCGGGTGTTCGTAGTCGCGCTTGAAGTGCGCGACGAAGGCGGCCTCGTCGTCGAGGTCGAAGACGTGGATCAGCAGCGCACTGCGGTCGGGCGCCAGCTCGGACCACACGGTGCCGGGAATCACCGCGGTGATCATCGCCAGCGACGCCAGCGCGTGCACGTCGCGCAGCTCCAGCGGCACGACGACGAAGGCACCGCGCGGCGGCCTGACGCGCGCCAGCGCGACGCCACGCGCGACGTCGATCGCCGAGCGCACGACGTCGCGCCCGACGCGCAGGATCAGCAGCGCGAGCACGCCCCAGCGGCGCAGCGGCCCGGGGCGCGGGCGCAGCGGCGCCATCAGCAGCGGCATCGCGACGGCCACCAGCACGCCGAGCAGCACCTGCCCGGGCGACAGGCTGCGGTTGAGCAGCAGCCAGCCGCCGAAGATGCCCAGCGACAGCCACGGCGACGGCAGCCAGCGCTTCACCGCGCGCCCTCCGCCGGCCGTGCGACCGGCCGCGCCGACATCACCGCGTCGACGTACCGCGCCGGGGCGTGCAGCGCGTCGGCGCCATCGCGCGTGTAGCGCAGCACCGCCTCGCCGTGCACGACCAGCAGCACGCTGGCGGCCAGCAGCGCGGCGATCGGCAGCGTCTCGACGACGCGCACGCGCGGCGGCGGCCGGTCCTGCGTGGTCCAGAAGTGGCGCATGCCCACGCGCATCAGCGCCAGCGCGGCGAGCAGCCCCGACGCGACGAGCAGCGCGAACAGCGTCGACGCCGCGGCGCCCCCGATGTCGAGCAGCGCCGACAGCATCGCCAGCTTGCCGACGAACCCGGCCAGCGGCGGCAGCCCGGCGACGACCATGGCGAACGCGGTGAACGACACGCCGAGGAACGCCAGCGCGGCGGGGATCGCGCGGCCGATCAGCGCCTCCTCGTTGTCGTCGAGGTTGGTGCTGGGCGGCGGCTCCGCGTCGAAGAACACCGGAAGCGCGTCGTTGCCGTCGTCGATGTCGCGCGGTCCGAGTTCGACCTCGCGGCTGCGCTCGAGCAGCTCGACGAGCAGGAACAGCGCGCAGGCCGCCAGCGTCGAGGTGGCCAGGTAGTACAGCGCGCCGCCGGCGAGCGCCGGCGCGCCGAAGCCGATGGCCGCGACCAGCGTGCCCGACGAGGCGATCACGCTGAAGCCCAGCAGCCGCGCGAGCTGCTGCGACGCGAGCATGCCGATCGCGCCGAAGCCCAGCGTGGCCACGCCGGCCCACACCAGCACGTCGCCGCCGAAGCCGGCCGACGCGCCGGCGCCCGGCGGGAAGCACAGCGTCCACAGGCGCAGCACCGCGTAGACACCGACCTTGGTCAGCACCGCGAACACCGCCGCGGCCGGCGCGCTGGCCGCGGCGTAGGCCGGCGGCAGCCAGAAGTTCAGCGGCCACACCGCGGCCTTCGCGAGGAACGCCACCGCCAGGATCGCCGCCCCGGCGTGCAGCAGGCCGCGGTCGCTGTCGGGCACCTGCGGCAGCTTCAGCGCGATGTCGGCCATGTTCAGCGTGCCGGTCACGCCGTACAGCACCGCCACGCCGATCAGGAACAGCAGCGACGCGACGAGGTTGACCGCGATGTAGTGCAGCCCGGCGCGCACGCGTTCGATGCCGCCGCCGTGCAGCAACAGCGCGTAGCTGGCCGCCAGGAGCACCTCGAAGAACACGAACAGGTTGAACAGGTCGGCGGTCAGGAACGCCCCGTACAGCCCCATCAGCTGCAGCTGGACCAGCACGTGGAAGTACACGCCGGCGTGCTGCCAGCGCGCCAGCGCGTACAGCAGCGCCGCCAGCCCGACGCTGCCGGCGAGCACGGCCATCAGCGCCGAGAGGCGGTCGGCGACCAGCACGATGCCGAACGGCACCGGCCAGTTGCCCGGCAGGTACACGCCGAACGCGGCCGCGCCCTGCGCGTCGACGCGCAGCAGCAGCGCGACGGCGATCGCCAGCCCGAGCACCGCCGAGGCGACGTTGAGCACCGCCTTCAGCGACCGCCGGCCCTCGCCGAGCATCAGCATCAGCGCCGCGGTGCCCAGCGGCAGCAGCACCGGGGCGACGACCAGGTGGTCCGACCACGGCAGTGGCGTCATGGCCGCTCCTCGCGACCGTCGACGTGGTCACCGCCGCTGAGCCCGCGCAGCGCCAGCAGCACGACCAGGAACAGCGCGGTGGTCGCGAAGCCGATGACGATCGCGGTCAGCACCAGCGACTGCGGCAGCGGATCGGTGTAGTGCGCCAGGTCGGGCGCGAGCCCCGGCTTGACGATCGGCTCCTTGTCGATGGCCAGGCTGCCGACGCTAAAAATAAACAGGTTGACGGCGTACGACAGCATCGACAACCCGATCAGCACCTGGAAGGTGCGCGGGCGCAGCACCAGCCACACGCCGGCGGCGGTCATCACGCCGATGGCGATCGAGATCACGGCCTCCATCAGTGCGGCTCTCCGTCGTCGGGCGCCGTGACCTGGCGGCGGCGCGCGCGCAGCGACTGGTGGGCGATGGCGGTGAGCAGCAGCAGCGTCGAGCCGACGACGACGGCGAACACGCCGAGGTCGAACAGCACCGCCGACGGCACGTGCACCTCGCCGACCAGCGGCCACTGCAGGTGCGCCGTGTGCGTGGTGAGGAACGGGTGACCCAGCGCCAGCGAGCCCAGCCCGGTGGCCAGCGCCAGCGCCAGCCCGGCGGCGATCCAGCGAGGCGGCAGCAGCCGCATGCGCGCCTCGACCCAGCGCGTGCCGCCGACCACGTACTGCGCGATGAACGCGATGGCCACGACGAGCCCGGCGACGAAGCCGCCGCCGGGCTCGTTGTGGCCGCGCATGAACAGGTGGAACGCGAACACCCCGGCCACCGGCAGCAGCAGGCGCACGAGCACCGCGGGCACCTCGAGGTAGCGCGGCGGCGCGTCGCCCTCGGCGAGCAGGTCGCTGCCCGAGTCGTCGGGCACGGCCTGCTGCTGCGCCGGTCGGTCGATGACCTCCTGCGGCGGGCGGAAGCGCCGCAGCAGCGCGTACACGGCGATGCCGACCACGCCCAGCACGGTGATCTCGCCGAGCGTGTCGAAGGCGCGGAAGTCGACCAGCATCACGTTGACGACGTTGGTGCCTCCGCCCTCGGGCAGCGCCTTGTCGAGGAAGAACGGCGAGATCGACAGCGGCGCGTGCCGCGTCAGCAGCGCGTACGACAGCGCCGCCAGCCCGACGCCGGCCGCCACCGCGATCACCAGGTCGCGCCGCCGGCGCCACCAGGCGCGCGACGCGGTGCGCGGGTCGTCCTGCTCGACGCGCCGGGGCATCCAGCGCAGGCCGAGCAGGAACAGCACGGTCGTCACCACCTCGACCGCCAGCTGCGTCAGCGCCAGGTCGGGTGCCGAGAACCAGGCGAAGGTGATGCACAGCACCAGCCCGACCACTGACAGCATCGTCAGCGCGGCGAGGCGGTGGAACTTGGCCTGCCACGCGGCGCCGACCGCACAGACGCCGGCGACCCCCCACATCAGCACGAACTCCGGCGTGACGGGCACGCGCGCGCGGTCGCCCCAGGCCAGCGGCACGACCAGCGCCGAGCCCAGCCCGGCGAGGCCGGCGATCAGCAGCATCAGCAGCAGCTGCGCCTGCAGCCGTCGCGTGCCGAGCCGGCGCGCCAGCGTGCGCGCCGACGCGGTGGCGCCGGCGAGCGAGGCGTGAAACATGCGCTGGCCGTCCAGCGGTCCGAGCAGCGGCGCGCTGCGCGCGCGGCGCTGCCGCAGCCGCCCGGCGTAGCGCAGGTAGATCAGCAACCCGCCAGCGGCGGCCGCCAGGCTCATCAGCAGCGGCGTGTTCAGGCCGTGCCAGACCGCCAGGCTGTATGCGGGCAGCTCGCCACCGACCACCGGGCGCGCCGGGGTGGCCAGCAGCGGGCCGATCGACCAGGCCGGCAGCGTGCCGACGACGATGCACGCCAGCACCAGCAGCTCGACCGGCACGCGCATCCAGTGCACCGGCTCGTGCGGCTGGCGCGGCGTGTCGCCGCGCGTCGGGCCGAAGAACACGTCGTGCCCGAAGCGCAGCGAGTACACCACCGCGAACACGCCGGCCAGCGTCGCCAGCGCCGGCAGGCCGACCTCGACCGCCGGATGCGCGCTGACGAACACCGTCTCGGCGAAGAACATCTCCTTGCTCAGGAAGCCGTTGAGCAGCGGCACGCCGGCCATCGCGGCGCAGGCCACGATGGCCAGCGTGCCGGTGATCGGCATCGCACGGAACAGCCCGTCGAGGCGGCGCATGTCGCGCGTGCCGGTCTCGTGGTCGATGATGCCCACCGACATGAACAGCGACGCCTTGAAGGTCGCATGGTTCATCATGTGGAACACCGCGGCGACCGCGGCGAGCGCGCTGTTCAGCCCGAGCAGCAGCGTGATCAGCCCGAGGTGGCTGATCGTCGAGTACGCGAGCAGGCCCTTGAGGTCGTTCTGGAACATCGCGACATAGGCGCCGAGCAGCAGCGTCGCCAGCCCGGCGCCGCCGACGATCCAGAACCAGGTGTCGGTGCCGGCGAGCACCGGCCACAGCCGCGCCAGCAGGAACACGCCGGCCTTGACCATCGTCGCCGAGTGCAGGTACGCCGACACCGGCGTCGGCGCCGCCATCGCGTGCGGCAGCCAGAAGTGGAACGGGAACTGCGCGCTCTTGGTCAGCGCGCCCAGCAGGATCAGCGCCAGCGCCAGCGGATACAGCGCGTGCGCGCGCACCGCGTCGCCGGCGGCGAGCACGGCGTCGAGCTCGAGGCTGCCGACGACGTGGCCGAGGATCAGCACGCCGGCCAGCAGCGCCAGCCCGCCGCCGGCGGTCACCGTGAACGCCATGCGCGCGCCGCGGCGCGCGTCCTTTCGGTGCGTCCAGTAGCCGATCAGCAGGAACGAGAACACGCTGGTCAGCTCCCAGAACACGACCATCTGCACCAGGTGGCCCGACAGCACCACGCCCAGCATCGCGCCCATGAAGCCCAGCAGCAGCGAGTAGAAGCGCGCCACCGGGTCGTCGGGCGAGAGGTAGTAGCGCGCGTAGACGATCACCAGCAGCCCCATCGCGCTGACCAGCATCGCGAACATCCACGCGAAGCCGTCGATGCGCACCACCAGGTCGAAGCCCAGGCTGGGCAGCCAGGCCACGCGCTCGACCGGCACCTCGCCGGCGGCGACCTGCGGGTACAGCAGCGCCAGCGGCAGCGCGACGGCCAGCGCGACCAGCGCGGCGAACCCGGCCGCGAGGTTGCGCGCCCCGGTGGGCACCAGCGCCGCGACGGCGCAGCCGAGGAAGGGCACGAGCAGCAGCAGGAACAGCGACATGGACGCGAGTCTAGGAGACGCCGCGGCGCCGGCCGCGGCGCGGGCGCGCCGTCACGCCTGCGTCACGTGTCGGGCCAGCCGCAGGCGCCGGATCACCGCCTTCTCGGCCTCGGCGACGACGAACACCAGCAGGCCGGCGGCGCCGACCTTGGCCCACTGCGCCGCGTCCAGCGGCGTCGAACCGAACACGCCCTGCAGCGGCGGCAGGTACACGAACGCCAGCTGCAGCGGCAGGCACGCGGCCAGCGCCAGCAGCACCGCGCGGTTGCCGGTCAGCGCGTCGCGGTCGAACACCGGCTCGAGGATGAAGCGGCTGTTGAGCAGGTAGAACATCTCGGCGACGACGATCGCGCTGACGGCCATCGTGCGCGCGGTCTCCAGCGGCGTGCCGGCGGCCAGCTCCCACAGGAACAGGCCGAGCGCGCCGGCCATCATCAGCATCGACACCATCAGCACGCGCCACACGAAGAAGCCCGACAGCAGCGCCTGCCCGGGCGGGCGCGGCGCGCGCGCCATGATGCCGCGCTCGGCGGGCTCGAAGGCCAGCGCCAGACCGAGCGTGCTCGAGGTCACCATGTTGATCCACAGCACCTGCGCCGGCGTCAGCGGCAGCGTCAGCTCGAACAGGATCGCCGCGATGACGACCAGCGCCTCGCCGCCGTTGGTCGGCAGCATGAACAGGGTGAACTTGCGGATGTTGTCGTACACCGCACGGCCCTCGCGCACCGCGGCGGCGATGGTGGCGAAGTTGTCGTCGGCGAGCACCACGTCGGCCGCCTCCTTGGCCGCCTCGGTGCCCTTGCGCCCCATCGCCACGCCGACGTCGGCGCGCTTGAGCGCCGGCGCGTCGTTGACGCCGTCGCCGGTCATCGCGACGACCTGGCCGCCGTCCTGCAGCGCGTGCACGAGCCGCAGCTTGTGCTCGGGGCTGGCGCGCGCGAACACGTCGACCTCCATCGCCACGCGCCGCAGCGCGGCGTCGTCCATCAGCTCGAGCTCGGCGCCGGTGATCGCCGGCTTGCCGGTGCCGATGGCCAGCTGCGCGCCGATCGCGCGCGCCGTCTCGGCGTGGTCGCCGGTGATCATCTTCACGCGGATGCCGGCGCGGTGGCACTCGGCGACGGCGCGCACCGCCTCGTCGCGCGGCGGATCGGCGATGCCCACCAGCGCGAGCATCGTGTAGCCCTGCTCGACGTCGGAGAAGGCCAGCCGCGCGCCGGCCGGCGCGACCCGCCGGTACGCCAGCGCGAGCAGGCGCAGCCCGCGCGCCGCGATGTCGGTGGCCATGCGCCGCCAGGTGTCGACGTCGAGCGCGCGTTCGCCGTCGGGGCCGAGCTCCCAGGCGCACACGTCGAGCAGCTTCTCGGGCGCGCCCTTGACGAAGATCCACGCCTGCGCGTCACCGTCGCGGTGCGCGGTGGCCATGAAGCGGTGCTGCGACTCGAACGGGATCGAGTCCAGGCGCGGCCACTCGGCCTCGGCGACATGCTGCGTGAAGCCGCCCTTGTGGCCGAGCACCAGCAGCGCACCCTCGGTCGGGTCGCCGACCACCTGCCACTGCCCGTCGCGCTCGGCGAGCCGCGCGTCGTTGCACAGCACCGCCGCGCGCAGCGCCAGCGCCATCGCCGGGTGGCGGTCGACGTCGATCACGCGCTCGTCGACGCTGAAGTCGCCCACCGGCTCGTAGCCGGCGCCCGAGACCGTGACGTCGAGGCCGGCGCAGACCACGCGCTGCACCGTCATCTCGTTGCGCGTCAGCGTGCCGGTCTTGTCCGAGCAGATCACGGTGACCGAGCCCAGCGCCTCGACCGCCGGCAGCCGGCGCACGATCGCGTGGCGCCGCGCCATGCGCTGCACGCCGAGCGCGAGCGTGACGGTCATGATCGCCGGCAAGCCCTCGGGGATCGCCGAGGCGGCGAGCGCGACGACCATCATGAACATCTCGGCCGGGGCGTGTCCACGCACCAGCACCCCGAGTGCGAAGGTCAGCGCGGCCGCGCCGAGGATGACCACCGCGAGCACGCGGGCGAAGCGGTCGATCTGGCGCAGCAGCGGCGTGCTGATCGACCGGATGTCCGACAGCATGCGGTCGATGCGGCCGATCTCGGTGTGGGCGCCGGTGGCCACGACGACGCCGCGCGCCTGCCCGTAGGTGACCAGCGTGCCCGAGTAGGCCATACCGGTGCGATCGCCCAGCGGCGCGTCGGGCGCCACCGCGTCGATCGACTTGTCCGCCGGCATCGACTCGCCGGTCAACGCCGACTCGTCGACGCGCAGGTCCTTGACGTCGACGAGCCGCAGGTCGGCCGGCACGCGATCGCCCGAGGCGAGCAGCACGACGTCGCCGGGCACCAGTTCGGCGGCGTCGAGCTCGGCGCGCCGGCCGTCGCGCACCACGATCGCGCGCGGCGACAGCATCGAGCGGATCGCGTCGAGCGCCGACTCGGCCCGCCCCTCCTGGATGAAGCCGATCACCGCGTTGACGACCACCGCCGCCAGCAGCACGCCGGTGTCGATCCAGTGCCCGAGCCACGCGGTGATCGCCGCTGCCGCGATCATCACGTACAGCAGCACGTTGTGGAACTGCAGCACGAAGCGCAGCAGCGGACCGCGCGGCTTCGCGGCGGCGAGGCGATTCGGCCCGTGACGCGCCTGCCGCTGGCGCACCTCGTCGGGCGCGAGGCCGGCCCCGCCGACCTGCAGTCGCGCGCACACCGCGTCGGGCGACTCGGCGTGCCAGGCCGGCGCGTCGTCACGGACCTCGCGGTCGGCGTGGTCCCGGCCGTCCCGCCGGATCATGTCGGCCGCTTCGCAACGCGTGGCCCGGCGCGCAGCCGCCGGTCACGCCCTTCCCGGCATCGGGTCGCGCCCCGCGCGCCGCCGCGAGGCCGCATCAACCCGAGGCGCCGCCGGGCGCGCGCACCACCATCGTGTCGCACGGCAGCCGGTCGAGCACGCGCTCGGCGGAACTGCCCAGCAGCGCGCCGAGCAGGCCGCTGCGACCCTGGGTGCCGATCACGACCAGGTCGACGTCGTGATCGCGCACGTGCTGCGCGAGCAGCGAATCGAGTGCACCGCGACCGACGCTCAGCCGAAGGCCGTCGCGCCGGGCGGCGTCGAGCGAGCTCGCGCCGACGAAGGCGCGCGCCTCGCCGTCTTCGATGCGGCGCCGCGTCTCGTCGTCGACCGGCGCCTCGACCGCACCGAGGCCGCGCGCCGGCAGCGCGTGGTACAGGCCCAGCTCGACATGCGCGAAGCAGCGCGCGGCGGCGTCGAGCGCGTGGCGCGACGACTCGGAGAAGTCGGTGGCCACGACGACGCGCCGGTACGGCCCGCGCACCCGGCGGCGCACGACCAGCAGCGGCGACGCCAGCGTGCGCGCCAGCCGCGCCACGGTGCCACCGAGCAGGAACCGCCCAAACGTCTCGCTGCGCGCCATGCCGACGACGACCAGCCCGCAGCGCGCCTGCTCGGCGTGCTCGACGATGCGCTGCGCCGCGTCGCCGTGCACGACGACCAGCACGCCACGCACGCCCAGCGGCGCGACATCGGCATGCAGCTCGCGGCGCGCGTGTCGCAGCGCGGCCTCGTCGTCGCCGCGCCAGGCCCAGGCCAGCGCCTGGTCGGGCGAGCGCGGACCCTCGACGACGCTGATCACGTGCAACTCGCTGCCCCAGGCTCCGGCGAGCTGCGCCGCGCGGTCGAGCGCGCGGTCGCAGCGCGCGCTGAGGTCGCTGGCCAGCAGCACGCGCGCGGGAACACCGTCGCGCGTCGGCGGCGCCGTCGTCGCAGCGTCGGTCACGGGCCCGGTCATGGCGCGACCATACCGCATGACGCCCCCACGCCGGGCGCAGCGCGCGCGCCGCCGCCTTCGCGCCACAGCCGTTATCCTTCGCCGCTGATGACCTCCACCGACGTGCACGCTCCCGCGCCGAGGCGCCTGGCGCGGCCGCCACACGGCGGCCCTCGCGACCGGAGACCGGCGCCGTGAGCGCCCTCGCCTCGATCCTCGCGGGCACCGACTTCTCGGCGCCCTCGCGCCACGCCGCCGACCGCGCCGCGCGGCTGGCGCACGAGACCGGCGCGACGCTGACGCTGATGCACACGCTGCCGGGCACGGCGCTGAGCGAGCTGCGCCAGTGGCTGGGCGCGCAGCCCGCGGCCGAGCAGCAGCTGGTCGAGCGCGCGCGCGAGCAGCTGCACCAGCTCGCCGGCGAGCTGGCGACCGGCCGCCGCGCGAGCGTGCAGCCGCTGCTGGCCAGCGGCAGCCCGATCGACGAGATCGTGCGCCAGGCCGACGCGCAGGACGCGGACCTGCTGGTGCTCGGCGCGCGCGGCACCGGTTTCCTGCGTCGGCTGCTGCTGGGCACCACGTCGGAGCGGCTGCTCGGGCGCACGACGCGTCCCTTGCTGGTGGTGCGCCAGTCGCCGCACGAACCGTACCGCCGGGTGCTCGTCGCGCTGGACTTCTCGCCGTGGTCGGCGCAGGCGGTGGGCCTGGCGCGGCGCGTCGCCCCGCACGCGCAGCTGGTGCTGCTCAGCGCGTTCCAGGTGCCGTTCGGGGAGAAGCTGCAGTTCGCCGGCGTGGACGCCGCGACGATCGAGCTGTACCGCAGCCAGGCCCGCACCGGGGCGACGCAGCGGCTGCACGCGCTGGCACAGGCCGCGGGCCTCAAGCCGATGCAGTACGACGCGTGCATCGTCGAGGGCGACGCGTCGCAGCGCATCGTCGAGCAGGAGCAGGAGCTCGACTGCGACCTCGTCGTGCTCGGCAAGCACGGCCAGTCCGCCGCCGAGGACCTGCTGCTGGGCAGCGTGACCAAGCACGTGCTCGCCGAGGGCGCCAACGACGTGCTGGTGTCGACAGGCCGAACCGCGTGATGCACCCCGCGCTGCGCGCGCTCGCGTGCGTCGCGCTGGCCGCCGTGGTGCATGCCGCAGTGCCGCCGCCCGATGCGCTGCGCGCCGGGCTGGCGCTGTTCGTGCTGATCGGCGGGCTGTGGATGACGCAGGCGCTGCACCTGAGCGTGACCGCGCTGCTGGTGCCGCTGCTGGCGGTGCTCGCCGGGCTGATGAACGTGCGCGACGCGCTGGCGTCGTTCGCCAACCCGATCATCTTCCTGTTCCTCGGCGGCTTCGCGCTGGCCGCGGCGCTGCAGCGCCACGACCTGGATCGCGCGCTGGCCGCCGCGGTGCTGCGCGCCGCGGGCGGGCGGCGCACGCGCGCGGTGCTGCTGCTGTTCGCGCTGACCGCGGCGCTGTCGATGTGGATCAGCAACACCGCCACCGCGGCGATGATGCTGCCGCTGGCCCTCGGCCTGCTGCACGGCGACGAAGGCGTCGGGCCGCGCGAGCGCGCCTTCGTGCTGCTCGGGCTGGCGTACAGCGCGAGCATCGGCGGCATCGGCACGCTGGTGGGCAGCCCGCCGAACGCGATCGCCGCGGCGCAGGCGGGCATCGACTTCGCCGGCTGGCTGCGCATCGGGCTGCCGATGGTCGTGCTGCTCGGCCCGCTGATGGTCGGCGTGCTGTGGCTGGTGCTGCGCCCGCGGCTGGCCGGGGCGATGGCGCCGGCCCCGACGTCGGCGGCGATCGAGTGGACCCGCGAACGCCGACTGGCGGTGGCGATCTTCGCGTTCACCGCGCTGGCCTGGGTCGGCGGCGCGCCGCTGGGACGCTGGCTGGGCGTGGGCGGCGACATCGACAGCCTGGTCGCGATCGCGGCGATCGTCGCGCTGGTGGCCACCGGCGTGCTGCGCTGGCCCGACATCGAGCAGCGCACCGAGTGGGGCGTGCTGCTGCTGTTCGGCGGCGGACTCGCGCTGAGCCAGGTGATGGGCTCGAGCGGCGCGAGCCGCTACCTCGCCGACCAGCTCGTCGCGGCGCTGCACGCGGCGCCGACGCTGGTGCTGCTGCTCGGCGTCGTGACCTTCGTCGTGTTCCTCACCGAGCTCGTCAGCAACACCGCCAGCGCCGCGCTGCTGGTGCCGATCTTCATTGGCGTCGCCGGCGCTCTGGGGCTGCCGCCGACGCTGATGGCCGCGGCGATCGCGGTCGGCGCGTCGTGCGCCTTCATGCTGCCGGTGGCCACGCCGCCGAACGCGATCGTCTTCGGCACCGGCGCGGTGCCGGCGGCGACGATGATGCGCTGCGGTCTGGCGCTGAACTTCGTGTGCATCGTGGTGATCACCGCGGTGGTCTCGCTGCTGGCCTGAACCGCGCCGCGCCGAAGGCAGCGGCGCTGCGACGACAATGCGCGCCGACGCGACCCGGCGGCGGCGGCGGAACCGCCGCGCCGCCGCCGGGTCGCACGCGCTTCAACCACGAGGACCCGCATGCAGATCCAGCTCAACACCGACGACCACGTGCAAGGCGCCGACTCGCTCGCCGCCTGGGCCGAACGCGAACTGAAGGACAAGCTGGCGCGCTTTCGCGACCACATCACCCGCGTCGAGGTGCACCTGAGCGACGTCAACGCGTCGCGCGTCGGCGGCGACGACAAGCGCTGCAAGCTCGAGGCGCGGCTGGCCGGCCGCCAGCCGGTGACGGTGAGCCACGACGCCGACAAGGTCGCCGACGCGTTGCACGGCGCCGCGGCCCGGCTCGTCCGGGCGCTCGAGAACGACCTGGGCCGCGCGCGCGACGCGCGCGGCCGCGACTCGATCCGCGGCGAGCCGACCGGCTGAGCGCATTCCGGTCACCGGCGCGGAGCTTGACCCGCATCAACCCGGTCGACGCCCGAGTCGCGATCATGGATATCCGTCGCGGCACCTGCAGCAGGCGCGGCGACGCGGTCCCAGGCGACGACAAGGGCGGTCGAATGAACGGGCAGACGCACACCGACACACGCATCCCGGCGCGCATCGTCAAGCAGGTGCAGGCGATGCGCGTGCGCCCGCACCTCGACGACTACGACGCGGTGTGCGCCGGTTTCGACTGGGCGCAGGCGCGCGCGCTGCTCGACGGCCTGCCCGGCGGCGGGCTGAACATCGCGCACGAGGCGGTCGACCGCCACCTCGGCACGCCGCGCGAAGGCCGCGTCGCGATCCGCTGGATCGGCAAGGCCGGCGCGCGGCGCGAGCTGACCTACCGCGACCTCGCACGGGCGACGAACCGCTTCGCCAACGCGCTGCGCACGCTGGGCGTGCAGCCGGGCGAGCGCGTGTTCGTGCTGATGGGGCGGCTGCCCGAGCTGTACGTCGCGCTGCTCGGCGCGCTGAAGGCCGGCTGCGTGGTCACGCCGCTGTTCTCGGCGTTCGGCCCGGAGCCGATCGCCACGCGCTGCGAGATGGGCGACGCGCGCGTGCTGGTGACCACGCCCGAGCTGTACAGGCGCAAGGTCGAGGCGCTGCGCGCGCGCCTGCCCGGGCTGAAGCACGTGCTCGTCGTCGGCGACGGCGACGCGCCGGGCGTGCGGCGCTGGGCCGACGTCGTCGACACCGCGTCCGACGCCTTCGCCACCGTGCCCACCGACGCCGAGACGATGAGCCTGCTGCACTTCACCAGCGGCACCACCGGCCGGCCCAAGGGCGCGGTGCACGTGCACGGCGCGGTGCTGATGCACGCGGTGACCGGGCGCTACGCGCTCGACCTGCACGACGACGACGTGTTCTGGTGCACCGCCGACCCGGGCTGGGTCACCGGTACCAGCTACGGCGTGATCGCGCCGCTGGTCAACGGCGTGACCAACGTCGTCGTCGAGGCCGAGTTCGACGCGCCGACCTGGTACTCGGTGCTCGAGCGCGAGCGCATCAGCGTGTGGTACACGGCGCCCACCGCGATCCGCATGATGATGAAGCTCGGCACCGAGGCGCTCGCCGGGCGCGACCTGTCGGCGTTGCGCTTCATGGCCAGCGTCGGCGAGCCGCTGAACCCCGAGGCCGTGGTCTGGGGGCTCGAGGCCTTCGCGCTGCCGTTCCACGACAACTGGTGGCAGACCGAGACCGGCGGCATCATGGTGTCGAACTACGCGGCGATGGACATCAAGCCCGGCTCGATGGGCAAGCCGCTGCCGGGCATCGAGGCCGCGATCGCGACGCGCAACGCGCAAGGCGGCGTCGAACGGGTCACCACGCCCGGCACCGAGGGCGAGCTGGTGCTGCGCACGCCGTGGCCGTCGATGATGCGCGGCTACCTGCACGAGGACGAGCGCTACCGCAAGTGCTTCGCCGACGGCTGGTACTTCACCGGCGACCTCGCCAGGCGCGACGCCGACGGCTACTTCTGGTTCGTCGGCCGCGCCGACGACGTGATCAAGTCGTCGGGCCACCTGATCGGGCCGTTCGAGGTCGAGAGCGCGCTGATGGAGCACCCGGCGGTGGCCGAGGCCGGCGTCATCGGCATCCCCGACCCGATGGCCGGCGAGGTGGTCAAGGCCTTCGTCGCGCTCAAGCCCGGCTTCGAACCCGGCGAGGCGCTCGAACGCGAACTGCTCGGCCACGCACGCAAGCGCCTGGGCGCCGCGGTGGCACCGAAGTCGATCGCCTTCCGCGCCAACCTGCCGAAGACGCGCAGCGGCAAAATCATGCGCCGGCTGCTGAAGGCACGCGAACTCGGGCTGCCCGAGGGCGACCTGTCGACGCTCGAGTCCGACGAACGCAAGTGAGGCGCATCGCCGCCGGCGGCGGCGCGTTGCCGCTAACCTCGACCCCGCGCCGCCGCCCCCCGGCCGGCGCACTTCCCACCCCTTCGATGTCAACACCCCAAGGAGCGCGACGATGGCAGGCTGGTACGAACTGAACAAGAGCAGCGACGGGCAGTTCCGCTTTTCGCTGAAGAACGACGGCGGCGACACGCTGCTGGTCAGCGAGGGCTACAAGGCCAAGGCCTCGGCCGAGAGCGGCATCGCCTCGGTGCGCGCCAACTGCGGCGACGACGCACGCTACGAGAAGAAGACCGCCGCCGGCGGCAAGGCCTTCTTCAACCTCAAGGCGGCCAACCACCAGGTGGTGGGCACCAGCCCGATGTTCGCCACCGACGCGGCGCGCGACGCGGCGATCGCGTCGGCCAAGGCCTGCGGCGCGTCGACCACGGTCAGGGACAACGCGTGATCCCCGCGACCGTGCGGCCCGCGCACGCCGGAAGGGTCGTCGCGTGAGCGAGAAGATCCACCTCGACCGCGCGCATCTGCACCACCTGTGGCGGCAGATGCTGCGCATCCGCCGCTTCGAGGCCAAGTGCGTCGAGCTGTACCAGGCGCAGAAGATCCGCGGCTTCCTGCACCTGTACGACGGCGAGGAGGCGGTGGCGGTGGGCGTCGCCAGCGCGATGGACCCGGCCCGCGACGCGGTCGTCGCGACCTACCGCGAGCACGGCCAGGCGCTGGCGCACGGCGTGCCGATGGCGCCGCTGATGGCCGAGATGCTCGGCAAGGCCGAGGGCTGCTGCCGCGGCCGCGGCGGCTCGATGCACCTGTTCGACCGCTCGCGACGTTTCTACGGCGGCAACGCGATCGTCGGCGGCGGGCTGCCGCTGGCCGCCGGCATCGCGATGGCCGACAAGCAGCTGCGCGCCGGCGCGATCACCGCCTGCTTCTTCGGCGAGGGCGCGGTCGGCGAAGGGGTGTTCCACGAGACGCTGAACCTGGCCGAGCTGTGGCGGCTGCCGGTGCTGTTCGTCTGCGAGAACAACCTCTACGCGATGGGCGTGCCGCTGGAGGACAGCGAGGTCGAGACCGACATCTGGCGCAAGGCCAGGGCCTACCGCATGGGTGCCGAGCAGGTCGACGGCATGGACCCGGTGCAGGTCGAGGCGGCGGCGCGCCGCGCCGTGGCGTCGATCCGCGCCGGCCAGGGCCCGTACTTCCTCGAGGCGCGCACCTACCGCTTCCGCGCGCACTCGATGTTCGACACGCAGGCCTACCGCACGCGCGGCGAGATCGAGGGCTGGAAGCACCTCGACCCGATCGAGCGGCTGCGCGCGTGGATGGTGGCCAACCACCAGCTGACCGACGCCGAGGCGGCGGCAATCGAGGCGGAGGTCGCCGCCGAGATCGACGCCGCGGTCGCGTTCGCCGAGGCCGGAACGCTCGAGCCGATCGGCGAGCTCGAGCGCTTCGTGCTGATGGACGCGGTCGTGCAGGAGGTGGCATGAGCGCCGCAAGGCCGCCCGGCAGACGCTCGCTGCCTCGCGGGCGGACGGCGCGCAGCGCCGAGGGGGCATCATGAACGCGCCGCTGCGCATGACCTACCGCGAAGCCTGCCGGCAGGCGATCCGCGACGCGCTGGCCGCCGACCCGCGCTGCTTCGTGATGGGCGAGGACGTGGGCAAGTACGGCGGCTGCTACGCGGTCACCAAGGGCCTGCTCGAGGAGTTCGGCCCCGAGCGCGTCGTCGACACGCCGCTGGCCGAGAACGGCTTCACCGGCCTGGGCATCGGCGCGGCGATCGCCGGGCTGCGGCCGATCGTCGAGATCATGACCTGCAACTTCAGCCTGCTCGCGCTGGACCAGATCATGAACAACGCGGCGACGCTGCCGCACATGACCGGCGGCCAGTTCGCGGTGCCCGTCGTGATCCGCATGGCCACCGGCGGCGGGCGGCAGCTCGCGGCGCAGCACTCGCACAGCCTCGAGGGCTGGTTCGCACACATCCCGGGGCTGAAGGTCGCGGTGCCGGGCACCGTCGAGGACGCGCGCCACATGCTGGCCGCGGCGCTGGCCGACCCGAACCCGGTGCTGATCTTCGAGCACATCGTGCTCTACAACGTCGAAGGCGAGCTCGACCCGGCGGTGACCGCGGTCGACCTCGAGCGTGCCAAGGTGCGCCGCGCCGGCAGGGACGTCACGCTGGTGACCTACGGCAACAGCCTGCCGAAGTGCCTGACCGCCGCCGACGCGCTCGCCAGGGACGGCATCGACGCCGAGGTGATCGACCTGCGCGTGCTGCGCCCGCTCGACATGGCCACCGTCACCGCGTCGGTGACGCGCACGCGGCGCGTGGTGATCGTCGACGAGGGTTGGAAGAGCGGATCGATCTCGGCCGAGATCGCCGCGCGGCTGGCCGAGGACGCGCTGTACGAGCTCGACGCGCCGGTGCGGCGCGTGTGCAGCCTCGAGGTGCCGGTGCCGTACGCGGCGCACCTCGAAGACGCCGCGCTGCCCAGCGTCGAGCGCGTCGTCGCCGCGGTGCGCGCCGTCGTGCCGACGCGACCCTGAGGAGGCGCGATGGCCGACTTCACGATGCCGGCGCTCGGCGCCGACATGGAAACCGGCAAGGTCGTCGAGTGGCTGGTCAAACCGGGCGACCGCGTCAAGCCGGGCGACGTCGTCGCGGTGGTCGAGACGCACAAGGGGGCGATCGACGTCGAGTGCTTCCTCGACGGCACGATCGACGCGCTGGCGCCGGTCGGCGAGGCGCTGCCGGTGGGCGCGGTGCTGGCACAGGTGCGCGCGCCGGGACAGACCGTGGCGACGCCCGCCCCACCGTTGCCGCAGGCAGCCGCAGCGGTGCCGCCCGCGACCCCTGCGCGCGCGCCGGCGCCCGCCGTGATGCCCGCGCAGGCGCCGGCCCCGCCAGCGGCGATGCCGCCCCCGCCACCTGCGGCGCCGCCGGCCGCTGGCGCGACGCGAGCCCGGGTCAGCCCGGCGGCACGCCGCCGTGCGGCCGACCTGGGCATCGACGCCGACTCGCTGCACGGCACCGGCGTCGACGGCGCGGTGACGCTGGCCGACGTCGAGCTCGCCGCCGCGCAGCCGCGTCCGAAGGCCGCCTCGCCGGCGCCACCGTCCGCGCCACGCGTGCCCAAGGGCGGCTTCGACGCGGCGCTGATGCGCCAGGCCATCGCCGCGGCGATGGGCAAGTCCAAGCGCGAGATCCCGCACTACTACCTGGCGACGACGATCGACTTCGCCGCCGCGCAGGCCTGGCTCGACGCCTACAACGCCGAGCGCGACCCCGCCGAGCGGCTGCTGCCGGCGACGCTGCTGCTCAAGGCCAGCGCGAAGGCGCTGGTCAAGGTGCCGCAGCTCAACGGATTCTGGGAGGGCGACGCGTTCCGCCCCGGCGCCGGCATCCACCTCGGCTGGGCGATCGCGCTGCGCGGCGGCGGGCTGGTGGCGCCGGCGATCCACCACGCCGACCGCAAGACGCTGCCCGAGCTGATGGCGGCGCTGCGCGACCTGGTGCAGCGCGCGCGCGCCGGCGGCTTGCGCAGCAGCGAGCTGACCGACCCGACCATCACGGTGACCAGCCTGGGCGACCGCGGCGCCGAGAGCGTGCTCGGCGTGATCTACCCGCCGCAGGTGGCGATCGTCGGCTTCGGCCGCGTCGTCGAGCGACCGTGGGTGGTCGACGGCCGCGTCGTGCCCCGGCCGCTGGTGGCCGCGACGCTGGCCGGCGACCACCGCGCCAGCGACGGCCATCTCGGCGGCGCGCTGCTCGCCGCGATCGACCGCGCGCTGCAGTCCCCCGACACCCTGTGACCCCGAAGGCGACGACGATGACCGACTCCGAGATCCGCGCCCTGGCCGCCGACGCGCTGGCCGGCATCGCCCCCGAGGCCGACCTGTCGACGGTCGGCGACGACGAGGACCTGCGCGAGGCGCTCGACCTCGACTCGATGGACTTCCTGAACTTCGTCATCGCGCTGTCGCAGAAGACCGGCCGCAAGATCCCCGAGGCCGACACGCCGAGGCTGTACACGATGAAGGGGCTGGTGGACTACCTCGGCGGCTGAGCGCCGCGGGCCCGCGCGCCGGTTCGACGACCGACGCCGCAAGACGCCGCCTGACGTGACACGCCCCGGCGACGCCGAGGGCGCCTCGAACGAGGCCCTCGCCTTCAGTGCGACATCAGCACCGGCACCGTCATCGAGTGCAGCAGCGTGCGCGTGACGCCGCCGAGCATCAGTTCCCACGCGCGGCTGTGGCCGTAGCCGCCCATCACGATCAGGTCGGCGCCGGAGTCGGCCGCGTGCGACAGCAGCGCCTCGGCCACCGGCGCGTCGGGTGTCCACGGCCGGCGCATGCGCTCGCCGATCGACGGCTCGCGCGTCAGCCGCACCGTCGCGGAGGCGGTGACGCCGTGGCGCTTCAGGTGCGCGACCACCGCGTCGAGCGGCTCGGGCTGCGGCTCCTCGTCGGGGTGCGGCGCGTGGCCGAAGCGCACCAGTTCGACGCGCTGCGCGCGCGCCAGCAGCGGTAACGCATCGCGCAGCGCGCGCGCGCTCTCGCGCTTGTCGGCCCACGCCACCAGCACGCGCTCGCCGCAGCTCGCGCGCTGCCCCGGCAGCGCCTGCCCCCAGTCGACGTAGGGAACGAACAGCAGCGGGCAGCCGGCGCCCATCAGCAGCCGCCCGGCCAGCCCGCCGTGCACGCCGTCGGGCTGCTTCGGGTCGTGCTGGCCGAGCACCAGCAGGTCGGCGGCGTGCGCCGCGTGCAGCAGGCCGGCCAGCGGGTCGCCGCGCACCACCTGCAGCGGCACGTCGATGCCGAGCTCGCGTGCCGTCGCCTGCACCAGCGCGGTGGCCGCGTCGCGCCGCGCCTGCTCGGCCTCGAGCGTGAGCTGCGCGGCGATCGTCGACGCCTCGGGGGTCAGGTACGCGCCGGTGGGCGCCGGCTCGACCGCGTAGATGGCGTCGAGTTCGGCGTCGTGGGTCGCCGCGAGCGCGGCGCCGAGCCGCAGCACCTCGCTCGAGCGCGGGCTGTCGTTGACGTGCACCAGGATGCGTCGAAGCTCGCTCATCGTCGTTTCCTTCGTCGGACCGCTGGCGGACATGTTAGTCCCTCGTTGCCCGCGCCAGGCGCGCCGCGCCCGGTTCACCCGGCGTACAGCGCGACCGCCGCGACGTTGAGCGCGTACAGCGCGACCAGCCCGATGCTGACCCAGCCCACGGCGCGCAGCAGGCGGCCCTGCGGCCGGTAGTACAGGCCGACGACGGCCAGCCCGGTCATCGCCACGGCGAAGCCGGCCGTCGTCGCGTGCGCGACGGACACCTCGGCCAGCAGCGAGGCACCGGGGTGGAACAGGTCGTCGACGGCGAGGATGGCGACGTTGAACAGGTTGCTGCCCAGCAGGTTGCCGATGGCCATGTCGAGCGCGCCGATGCGCACCGCCGACACGGTGACCGCCATCTCGGGCAGCGTCGTCACCGCCGACACGAACACGGTGCCCACGAAGCTGCGGCTCCAGCCCATCGTCTGCGCGATCTCGGTGGCGACGAAGGGCAGGCGCATGCCCGCCAGCAGCACGACGAGCGCGGCGATCGCGAAGCGCAGCACGTGCCCGGCGACGCGGGCACGGGCACGGTCGTCGACGCGGGCACGGGCGCGGTCGGCGACGCGCGCGGCGCCACCGGACTGCGTGTCGCGCTCGTGCAGGAACACGGCGCGCACGGCGACGACGTACAGCGCCAGCAGCAGCGGCGTCGACGCGCCGATGCCCGGCATCACGGCCTGCAGCCACGCGGGCGGCCCGCCGGCGCGCTGCGCCGCGTGACCGAGCAGGATCGCGACGCCGACGAGGCCGAACATCATCGCGCCGAACGCGCCGGCGAGGATGTGGCTCTGGCTGGCCTGGCGGTACAGCGGGTTGCCGCGCACCAGCAGGTCGACGACGGCGAGGAACGCCAGGTTCAGCACGCACGCGCCCAGCGCATTGCCCACCGCCACGTTCGGCGCCTGCGCCACCGTCACCGCCGTGATGCCGGTGGCCAGCTCGGGCAGCGACGTGACGGTGGCCACCAGCGCGACGCCGACCCAGGTGCGCGACAGGCCGAGCGCCTCGGCGATCGCGTCGGCCTCGCGCGTGAGGCGATAGCCGCCCACGCCGATCAGCAGCGCCAGCAGCGCGAACTGCAGCCAGGCCCACGCGAGCGGCCCGATCACGGGCGGCTCCACGCGCGGGCGGTCGGACTTCCGATGGGCACGCGCGCAGCGTAACCGCTCGGCCGCGCCCGCCGTGCGGGAACCGGGCAGCGGCGCCGGCGTCTACCCGGGGCTGATACCCTGCGCCGACGCATGAATCCACGATCCGAATCGCCCCGCGCCGAGGCGGCGACGCCCGCCTGGCACGCGCTCGGTGCCGACGAGGCACTGCGCGCGCTCGACGCCCGGCTGCACGGACTGACGCAGGCCCAGGCGCGCGAGCGGCTGGCGCGTCACGGCCCGAACCGGCTGGCCGAGGTCAAGCCGCCCGGTGCCTGGGTGCGGCTGGCGCGGCAGTTCGACAACCTGCTGCTGTACGTGCTGATGGCCGCGGCCGCGGTCACCGCGCTGATGGGCCACTGGGTCGACACCGGGGTGATCGCCGCGGTGGTGGTGCTCAACGCGGTGATCGGCTTCGTGCAGGAGGGCAAGGCCGAGAAGGCGCTGCAGGCGATCCGCCACCTGCTGTCGCCGCACGCGGTGGTGCTGCGCGACGGCAGGCAGCACGACATCGACGCCGCCGACCTGGTGCCCGGCGACGTCGTGCTGCTCGCGTCGGGCGACAGCCTGCCGGCCGACGTGCGGCTGCTGCAGGCGCGCAACCTGCGCGTCGACGAGTCGGCGCTGACCGGCGAGTCGGTGCCGGTGGACAAGCGCGTCGAGCCGGTGGCGGCCGACGCCGCGATCGGCGACCGCCTGTGCATGGGTTACGCCGGCACGCTGGTCACGCAGGGGCAGGCGCGCGCCGTCGTCGTGGCCACCGGCGCGGCCACGGAGATCGGGCGCATCGGCAAGATGCTCGAGTCGGTCGAACAGGGCAAGACGCCGCTGCTGCAGAAGATGGAAGGCGTGGGCCGCCTGCTCACGTTCGTGATCCTCGGCGTCGCGGCGGCGCTGTTCGCGTTCGGCACCGCGGTGCGCGGCATGCCGGCCGGCGAGGTGTTCATGGCCGCGGTGGGCCTGGCGGTGGCGGCGATCCCCGAGGGGCTGCCGGCGATCATGACGATCACGCTGGCGATCGGCGTGCAGCGCATGGCGCAGCGCCACGCCGTCATCCGCCGGCTGCCCGCCGTCGAGACGCTGGGTTCGGTGACGGTGATCTGCTCGGACAAGACCGGCACGCTCACGCGCAACGAGATGACGGTGCAGCAGGTCGTGCTGGCCGGCGGCCGCGTCGACGTCGACGGTGCCGGCTACGCGCCCGACGGCGCGCTCAGGCGGGGCGACGAGGTGCTCGACCCGGCCGCCCTCACGCAGCGTGCCCCGGCGCTGGCGGCGCTCGTCGAGGTGGCGGCGCTGTGCAACGACGCCAGCGTGCACGAGGCCGACGGCCGCTGGACGCTGGCCGGCGACCCCACCGAGGGCGCGCTGCTGACGCTGGCGATGAAGGCCGGGCAGAACCCGGCCGAGCTGAAGGTCGAGCGGGCGCGGCTCGACGTGATCCCGTTCGAGTCGCAGCACCGCTTCATGGCCACGCTGCACGCCACCGACGGCGACGCGACGGTCGCGCTGGTCAAGGGCGCGCCGGAGCGCGTGCTGGACATGTGCACGACGCAGCTCGCCGACGACGGCGCGGCGCAGCCGCTCGACGCGGGGCGCTGGCACGCCGAGGTCGAGGCGCAGGCCAAGGCGGGCCGCCGCGTGCTCGCGCTGGCGCGGCGCGGCTTTGCCGCCGGGAAGGAAGACCTCGACCACGCCGACGTCGCGCAGGGCCTGACGCTGCTCGGCCTGGTGGGCATCATCGACCCGCCGCGCGACGAGGCGATCCGCGCGGTCGCGCGGTGCCGCGACGCGGGCATCCGCGTGACGATGATCACCGGCGACCACGGCGTGACCGCCAGCGCGATCGCCGCACAGCTGGGCATGGGCGACGCGCTGAAGGCCGTCACCGGCCCCGAGCTCGAGGCGATGGACGACGCCGCGATGCGCGAGGCGGTGCGCGACGTGCGCGTGTTCGCGCGCGCCAGCCCCGAGCACAAGCTGCGCCTGGTGCGCGCGCTCAAGGCCAACGGCGAGATCGTCGCGATGACCGGCGACGGCGTCAATGACGCGCCGGCGCTCAAGCAGGCCGACGTCGGCGTCGCGATGGGCATGAAGGGCACCGAGGCGGCCAAGCAGGCCGGCGCCATCGTGCTCGCCGACGACAACTTCGCGTCGATCGCGCACGCCGTCGAGGAAGGCCGCACCGTCTACGACAACCTGAAGAAGACCGTGACCTTCCTGCTGCCGATCAACGGCGGCGAGTCGATGGCGCTGCTGGTGGCGGTGCTCGCGGGCGTCGCGCTGCCGATCGCGCCGGCGCAGATCCTGTGGGTGAACATGGTGTCGTCGGTGGCGCTGGCGATGGTGCTGGCCTTCGAGCCGACCGAACCCGACGTGATGCGGCGCCCGCCACGCCCGGTCCGCGAGCCGATGCTGTCGCGCTTCCTGGTGTGGCGCATCGTGTTCGTCTCGGCGCTGTTCCTGGCCGGCATCTTCGGCATGTTCGAGTGGGCGCTGTGGCACGGCGCCAGCGTCGACGCGGCGCGCACGGTGGCCGTCAACACGCTGGTGTGCATGGAGGTGTTCTACCTGTTCAGCGTGCGCTACCTGAAGGCGCCGTCGTTCACGTGGCAGGGCGTCAAGGGCACGCCACGCGTGCTCGCCGCGGTGGCCGGCGTGTTCGTGTTGCAGCTGGCGTTCACCTACGCGCCGTTCATGCAGACGCTGTTCCGCACCGAGGCGCTGCCGCTGGCCACCGGCGCGGTGATCGTCGTCGCGGGCGTGGTGCTGCTCGTGGTGCTCGAGGTCGAGAAGGCGCTGCTGCGCCGCCTCGGCGCGCTGCGCGCCTGAGCGCGGCACGCGGTTCAGGTCAGGCGCCTGAACACCAGGTGCACGACGACCGGTTCCCCGTCGTGCGCCAGTGCATGGCGCTGGCTTTCGATCTCGGTGCCGCCGTGCGCGGCCAGCGCCTGGATCTCGCGCGCGGCCGCGTCGTAGACGAAGGGGTTCTCCAGCCACGTGCCGGCCGACGGCAGTTCGGCGACGTGCAGCAACTGCAGCGTGAACGCGTCGGCCTGCGTCGGCAGCACCTTGACGCGCAGCGCCTCGGCGTCGGGGCCTTCCACGCTGCCACCGCCGCAGGCGGCGAGCAGTACGGCGATCGCGCCGCCCAGCAGCAGGCGGCGCAGCGAGTTCGGGACGATCGTGGTGAGGGTCTTGTTCATGGTCGTGTCGTCGCGGTGGAAGCCATGCAGTGTTCAGGTCCCGTGTGACGGTGCCGTGACCGCCGCCGCTGTCGACGAGCGCCCCGACCGCTGGCGTCTGCCGGTGTCAGGCTGGCACCGGCGCCGCCAGCGCCTCGGCGGCTTCGGCCGCCTCGGCGCGCACCTGTGCCTCGAAGCGCGTCCAGTCGACGATCTCGAGCCGGCCGTCGTCGTGCTCGACGAGCGCGGTCAGGCTCTCGACCCAGTCGCCGTCGTTGGCGTAGAGGATGCCGTCGATGTCGCGCAGCTCGGCGTGGTGGATGTGGCCGCAGACGACGCCGTGCGCGCCGCGCCGGCGAGCCTCGGCCGCCACCGCCGACTCGAAGTCGCTGACGTAGCTCACCGCGCGCTTGACCTTGAACTTGAGGTAGCGCGACAGGCTCCAGTACGGCAGCCCCATGCGAGCGCGCAGCGAGTTGACGTGCCGGTTGAGCTTGAGCACCGTCTCGTAGGCCCAGTCGCCGACGTGCGCGAGCCAGCGTGCGCACTGGATCACGCCGTCGAACAGGTCGCCGTGCGTGATCCACAGCCGCCGGCCGTCGGCCGTCTCGTGCATCCAGTCGTCGACGACCTCGATGCCGCCGAAGCTGTGCTCGACGTAGCGGCGCGCGAACTCGTCGTGGTTGCCGGGCACGAAGATCACGCGTGTGCCCTTGCGCGCCTTGCGCAGCAGCTTCTGCACGACGTCGTTGTGCGCCTGCGGCCAGTACCACTGCCGCCTGAGCTGCCAGCCGTCGACGATGTCGCCGACGAGAAACAGCGTCTCGCACTCGACGGCGCGCAGGAAGTCGAGCAACTGGCCCGTCTGGCACCCGGGCGTGCCCAGGTGCAGGTCGGAGATCCACACCGTGCGCACGCGCAGGTGCGGCGACGGGTCGTGCCGCTCGCACCGGAGCGCATCGAACAGGGCGTCACGTTGCATGAGCAACGATCGTGGCCGGCGATCACGACGCGTGCGTGAACGCTTCGAGACAGTTCCGTGATGTCGCGTCGGGCCGCGGCGGCGCCTCGAGCATGCGTGCGAGCAGCGCCGTGATCTCGTAGACGGCGCGGTTGTCGAGCTTCGCGACGCACCCGCGCAGCGCCGGCAGCCGCTCGCGCAGCGTGCCGATGGCCTCCGGCAGCTCGCGGAAGCTGCGCAGCACGAGGCCCACGCCCTGCTCGCGCACCCAGTCGGTGTTGTAGCGCTCCTGTGGCATCGTCGACCGGTTGCGCGTCGTCACCACCGGCAGCCCGCAATGCAAGGCTTCGCTGAGGCTGCCCGGGCCGGGTTTGCCGACGAAGAAGTCCGCCAGCCGCAGCCAGCCGGCCACCTCGGGCGTGAAGCCGACGACGACGTGCGGCGCGCGCGCCGGCAGTGCCCGCAGGCGCGCCGCGAGTCGGGCGTTGTGGCCGCACAACAGGATCAACGGCAGGTCGGCGAGGCGAGCGGCGATGTCGAGCATCTCGGCCGAGCCGTGGCCGCCGAACATCACGACGCCGGTCAGCGCATGCGGCTGCAGGCCGCGGCGCTCGCGCTCGCGCGCGCGGTCCACCGCCATCGGCGCGTGGAACTCGGGGCGCAGGATCATCCCCGAGACGCGGTGCACGCGCTGCGGCGCACAGCCCAGCGCCAGCGCCTGCGCGACCGCGCGGTCGGTGCCGCAGACCACCTGCTGCGCGACGCCCGGCTCGATCCAGAACGACGGCGGGTGGTCGGCGAGGTCGGTCAGCACCGTGACGAACGGCACCCCGGGCAGCGTCGAGGCGAGGCTCTCGCCGAGCGCGCGGTTGAAGTTCGGCACCAGCGAGACGACGAGGTCGGGCTCGCCAGCCGCCCAGTGGCGCTGCAGGCGCGGCACCAGCGTCGGGTGCAGCAGGCGCAGGCTCGCCTGCAGCACCTTCAGCTCCTGCGAGAGGCCGAGCGTCCAGCCGCGCGCCAGGCGCGCGTTGTAGTACGCCTCGGGCGCCAAGCCGGTGAAGCGGCGAAAGTACTGCTGCGGGTCGAGCACCTCGAACAGGTTGGTCAGCCGCACGCGCCACGGCCGCTGCTGCTGCGCGGCGACGGCGGCCAGCGCATGCGCCGCCGCGCGGTGACCGCCGCCGGCGTTGAAGTAGACGAGTTCGACGGTGTGCATCGGACCTCCTTGTCGATGGTTCGGGGGGGCGGTCAGGCCGCGGGCGGCAACCGCAGCAGCGGCTCGCCCATGCGCACGCGCCGTGCGGGCGCGACGCCCTCGGCGAGCGCGAAGCCGCGCGGGGCGAAGACGACGATCGTCGAGCCATGCTGGAACCAGCCCATCTCGTCGCCCTTCGCGTAGCGCGCGTCGCACGGCATCTCGTGCGGCCCGCGCCAGCGCAGGTGCAGCAGCACGTCGAGCGCGTGCAGGCGGATGCTCGCCACCAGCACCGCGGCCACCGGCACCAGCGTGACCACCGGCCCGGCGTCGAGCCGGTAGCGCAGCGCGGCGCGCTCATTGCGGCAGAACAGGCGCCCGACGCGCGCGAGCGCGACCGGGTTGACGTTCCACGTGTCGCCGCTGAAGTAGGTCACGTGCTCGAGCGTGCCTTGGTGCGGCGCGTGGAAGCGGTGGTACATCGTCGACGTCAGCCGCAGCGTCACGTAGATGCCGTCGCGGTACGGCTCGGCCGCGGGCGTGCTGCCGAGCAGGGCCTTGAGCGGGTACGCCATGCCCTTGGCCTGCAGCGCCTGCAGCCCGTCGAGCGCGCCGCAGGCGCCGACGATGGCGTCGCACGGGCTCGTCAGCAGCGCGGGGTCGGGATCGACGGGGCGCGCGCCGGGGCGCAGCTCGCGCACGAAGCACTCGTGCAGGCTTGCGTAGCGCTGCGGCTTGGCGTCGCTGAGGTCGAGGTCGGTGAACGCGCGCCACACCGCGATCGACGTGCGCGCGAGCCACGGCTGGCGGATCTGGCTGAACCAGCCGACGAGGCGCGTCAGCGCGATGCGCGGGACGCGGTTCGTGAGCAGGAAGTTCAGGTCCTCCTGCTGCAGCACGCGGTCGCGCCAGCGCCGCCAGCCCGCCGGGCGCGGGGCTTTCACGCCGGCGTCACCGGCGTCGGTTACAGATCGCGCTTCACTCACGAGCCACCTCGATGAACGAACCCCTGGTCCTCGGCACCACGATGCTCGGCCTGTTGGCCGCCCTGCTGCCGCGCGCGCGCCGGCGCCTGCAGCTGTCGCTCGCCAAGCACCGCTCGCTCGCCGGCCACGCGCGCCTGGCCAGGCGCGTCGCGCGCTGGCTGCCCGGCTACGCCTACGACGAGGCGCAGTTCTTCGCCAGCGACGGCGCACCGCCCGCGGTGCAGGCGCAGCGTCGCGCGGCGCTCGAGCGCCTGGCCGCCGTGTACCGCGAGCGCTACCCGCGCACGCTCGAGCTGACCGCCGAGACGGCCGAAGGCCTGGCCGACCTGCAGTTCACCGGCCGCTACCGCGTGCCGTTCCAGTACGCGCCGGTGCTGCGCCAGCACCTGCGCGCCGGCGCCTTCGTGCGGTCGGCCTCGGGCGTCACGATGACCGACCTCGACGGCAACGTGTTCTACGACCTCACGGGCTCGTACGGCGTCAACGTGCTCGGCGTCGACGTCTACAAGGCGTGCATCGCCGAGGGCAGCGCGCGCGTCGAGGCGCTCGGGCCGGTGCTCGGCAGCCTGCACCCGGTCGTGGCACGCAACGTCGCGCGGCTCAAGCGCATCTCGGGGCTCGACGAGGTGAGCTTTCACATGTCGGGCACCGAGGCGGTGACGCAGGCGGTGCGGCTGGCGCGCTACCACACGCGGCGCAGCCACGTGGTGCGCTTCTGCGGCGCCTACCACGGCTGGTGGGAGGACGTGCAGCCCGGGCCCGGCAACCCGGTCATGCCGCGCCAGACCTACACGCTCGCCGACCTGGACCCCCGCACGCTGCAGGTGCTGCGCACGCGGCGCGACATCGCCTGCGTGCTCGTCAACCCGCTGCAGGCGCTGCACCCGAACGCGCCGGCACCGGGCGACTCGAGCCTCGTCGACGGCTCGCGGCGCGCGCACTTCGACCGCGCCGCGTACACCGACTGGCTGCTCGCGCTGCGCCGGGTGTGCAGCGAACGCGGCATCGTGCTGATCTTCGACGAGGTGTTCGTCGGCTTTCGCCTCGCGCCGGGCGGCGCGCAGCAGTACTTCGGCGTCCAGGCCGACCTCGTCACCTACGGCAAGACGCTCGGCGGCGGGCTGCCGGTGGGCGTGGTGTGCGGCCGCCGCGACCTGATGAAGCGTTTCCGCGACGACCGCCCGGCCGACGTGTGCTTCGCGCGCGGCACGTTCAACGCGCACCCTTACGTGATGGGCGCGATGGACGCCTTCCTCGACCGCCTCGAGACGCCCGCGGTGCGAGCGATCTACGACGGCCTCGACGCGCGCTGGAACGCGCGCGCCGAGCGCCTGAACGCCATGCTGCGCGACGCCGGCGTGCCGGTGCAGGTCGCGAACCTGTCGACGATCTGGACCGTGCTCTACACGCAGCCGGGGCGCTACCACTGGATGCTGCAGTACTACCTGCGCAAGCACGGGCTGGCGCTGAGCTGGGTCGGCAGCGGGCGCCTCATCTTCAGCCTGAACTACGGCGCCGACGAGTTCGACGCGGTGGCCGAGCGCTTCGTCGCCGCGGCGCGCGAGATGCACGCCGACGGCTGGTGGTGGCGCGACGAGCGCGTGACGCACGGGTCGATCCGCCGCAGCGTGCTGCGCGAGGTGCTCAAGGCCAGGCGCTGACGGTTCAGCGCCGCTGCCGGGCGTGCGGCATCGGGTCGATCAGTTCGCCGCGCAGCAGCGCGAGCGGCGCGCGGTGGTACAGCCAGACGTCGTGGAACGGGTCGGTGAGGATCTTCGTCATCCACACGAGGCCGGTGCGCAGGCTGTGCTGTAACGTCAACTGGACGACGCGCAACAGCAGCCCGGCCGCGCCGAGTGCCAGCCAGCCGAGGCCGACGTCGTTGACGAACTCGCGCCAGGTCGCCGCCGGCTCGATCAGGCCGAGCAGGTCCGGGCGCAGCCACAGCACGGCGGGCACCAGCAGCCACACCGTCATCAGCACCACCTTGCGCCGGATGTTGTAGCCGACCTTGATCGCCTCCTTGTGCTCGTCAGTGGCCTGGTTGACGTGGTCGTAGCCGCGCGGCTCGAAGAAGAAGTGGCCGGCCTGGCGTGTCGTCATCGACACGCACCAGGCGACGATCGCCGCCAGCGCCGGGTCGACGAACAACAGGCCGTACGCGACGACGAAGCTGATCGCGCTGACGAGGTGCAGCGTCTGGTTGATGCGGCTGTGGTGGTAGTAGCGGTGGTCGTCCCAGCGCTGCGTGCGCAGCTCCTGCCTGAAGGTGGTCATCGGGTGCTCCGGGTCGGTTGTCGGGTGCGGCCGGCGGCACGCGGACACGATCGTGCCGGGTGTGCGTGAACACCGCGTGACGACGCGTCGCGCGGCCGTCATGCGCCTGACGCAGGTTGTCGCGACGATCGGGGCATGGACATGCGTGCGACCCTGCGCCTCGAACTGCCCGCCGTCGTCGCCCCCGCCGAGGCGCCGCGCCCGCGGCTGCGCGTGGCGGTCGTCACCGAAACGTATCCTCCCGAGGTCAACGGCGCCGCGGTGACGCTCGCGCGCGCCGTGCAGGGCCTGCGCGAGCGCGGGCACGCGGTGCAACTGGTGCGCCCGCGCCAGCGCACGGACGACGAGACCGTCGACGGCGACACGCTGCTCGCGCGCAGCCTGCCGATCCCCGGCTACCCCGGCCTGCGCATGGGCCTGCCGGCGCAGCAGGTGCTGCGCCGCGCGTGGTCACGGCAGCGGCCCGACGTCGTGCACATCGCCACCGAGGGCCCGCTGGGCTACGGTGCGCTGCGCACTGCACGCGCGCTCGCGCTGCCGGTGACCTCGGACTTCCGCACCAACTTCCACAGCTACAGCCGTCACTACGGCGTTGGCTGGCTGCAACGCCCGATCGCCGGCTACCTGCGGCACTTCCACAACGCGACGCACTGCACGATGGTGCCCACCGCGAAGCTGCGCGATCAACTGGAGGTGCAGGGCTTCGACCGGCTCGTCGTCGTCGGGCGCGGCGTCGACACCGCGCAGTTCGACCCGGCGCGCCGCAGCGACGAGAGGCGGCGGCAATGGGGTGCCGCCCCCGACGATCCGGTGGCGATCTACGTCGGCCGGCTGGCGCCGGAGAAGAACCTCGACGCGCTGCTGCGCGCCCACGAGGCCATGCTCGTCGCACAGCCGCGCGCGCGGCTGGTGCTCGTCGGCGACGGGCCGATGCGCGAGGCCTTGCGCGCGCGCTGTCCGCAGGCGTTGTTCGCCGGCGAGCAGCGCGACGCAGCGCTCGCCGAATGCTACGCGTCGGGCGACGTGTTCCTGTTCCCGAGCGTCACCGAGACGTTCGGCAACGTGACCCCGGAAGCGATGGCCAGCGGCCTCGCGGTGGTCGCCTTCGACCACGCGGCGGCGTCGCAGCTGATCACGAGCGGCCACAACGGCTACCTCGCGCCGATGGTCGACGTCGACGCCTTCGTCGCCCACGCGGTCGCGCTCGTGCGCCGCCTGCCCCACGCGCGGGCCCTCGGCCGCGCAGCGCGGCGCGACGCGCTGCGGCTCGGCTGGGAACGCGTCGTCGACGAGATCGAGTACCGCCTGCTCGCCGCGGCGCTGCGGTCGGGCGGCGTGGCGGCGCCCGGCACGGCGCGGCCGTCTTCACCGGCGGTCGATCTGCCCGCGCACACGCGCCCGGCCGAAGCCGCCGCGGCACGCACCGCCAGCTGGTTCGGTGCGCGCACGCCGTCGTCGCGCTGAGCCGGCGAACGACGATCGGCGGCGGCTCCACCGCTGCCCGCACCCGCGAGGGACCGGTGTCGCACCGGGACAATGCGCCGGATCCCCTGCCGACCGCCGACCCCACATGCCCCTCGCCGACCTGCTGACGCCCGCACCGACGCCCCCCGACGTCGCCGCTGCCCACATCGAACCGGCGTGGCTGGTCGCCGCTGCCGACGAGCCGGTTCACGCCGCGCGCCTGCGAGCGCGCGAGACGACGGCGAGCACCGGCGAGATCGTGTGCGTGGTCGACGTCGACGCCCGCCTCGTGGGCATCGTCGAGACGGCGCGGCTGTTCGCCAGCGCCGACGACCGCCGCATCGGCGACCTCGCACGCACCGACCTGCCCGCGGTGCGCGCCGACACCGACCGCGAGCACATGGTGTCGCTCGCGCTCGAGCACCGTCTGGCGGCGGTGCCGGTGGTCGACCACGACGGCCGGCTGCTCGGCGTCGCCGGCGCGACGACGCTGATGGACATCCTGCGCCGCGAGCACGTCGAGGACCTGCACCGCCTGGCCGGCATCTCGCGCGAGACCGAGCGCGCCGTCGAGGCGCTCGAGTCGCCGCCGCTGCGCCGCGCCCGCCACCGGCTGCCCTGGCTGCTGGTCGGCTTCATCGGCAGCGCGCTGGCCACGCTGGTCGTCGCGCGCTTCGAGTCGCTGCTGGCGGCGCTGCCCGCGGCGGCGTTCTTCGTGCCCGGGCTGGTCTACCTGGCCGACGCGATCGGCACGCAGAGCGAGGCCGTCGCGGTGCGCGGGCTGTCGCTGAGCCGCGTGGGTTTCGCACGACTGCTCGGCGGCGAGATGCGCACCGGGCTGCTGATCGGCCTGGTGCTCGCGCTGTGCGCCGCACCGCTGGCCTGGCTCGCGTTCGGCGACGCGCGGCTCGCCGCCGCGGTCGCCGTGGCGCTGGCCGGCGCGAGCGCGCTGGCGACCGCGCTGGGGCTGCTGTTGCCTTGGGGGCTGCAGCGCCTGGGCACCGACCCGGCGTTCGGCAGCGGCCCGCTGGCGACCATCGTCCAGGACCTGCTGACCCTGCTCATCTACTTCGCCTGCGTCGGCGCCGTCGTGCGCTGACTGTCGCCGGCATCGCCCCCGGTGCCGCCGGCGCCTACGGGGCGCCGTCGGGACGTGCCGTCACGCGGCATCGCCGTCAATTCCCTTCTAGACCATGTGGTCTCGAAAGACTCCACTGCGTCTTTTTGTGAACTGTCTGGTAACTTCTCGGCTCGTTCAGTTCTATCCCCCCACACGAGGAGCCCTCGATGCCACGCTGGCTGAAATCCCTGATCGCCGTGACCTCGGTCGCGCTGCTGGCCGCCTGCGGCGGTGGCGACGACGACCCGAAGCACATCACCGCGACGGTGCAGGACACGCCGCGGTTCAGCGTGCTGTCCGAAGCCATCACCGCCGCCGGGCTCGAAGCCACGCTGCGTGGCCCGGGCCCGTTCACCGTGTTCGCGCCGACGAACGACGCCTTCACCGCGCTGCTCGGCGAACTGGGCGTGACGAAGGACCAACTGCTGGCCGACAAGGCGCTGCTGACCCAGGTGCTGACCTACCACGTCGTCGCCGGCGAGGTGCCGAAGGCTGCCGTGCCGCTCGGCCAGCCGATCACCACCGTGCAGGGCGCGATCTTCAAGGTCGACACGGTCGGCGCCGAGCTGGTGATCACCGACGGACGCAACCGCAGCGCGAAGATCACCGCCACCGACGTCGACGCGGAGAACGGCGTGATCCACGTGGTCGACCGCGTGATTCTGCCGGCCAACCGCAACGTCGTCGAGACCGCCGTCGCGCTGGCCTCGGCCAGCCCGGCCGAGTTCACGATCCTCGTCGAGGCGGTGGTCGCCGCCGACCTCGCCGGCGTGCTGTCGGGCAGTGGCCCGTTCACCGTCTTCGCGCCCACCGACGCGGCCTTCGCGGCGCTGCTCGGCGAGCTCGGCGTGACCAAGGACCAGCTGCTGGCCGACAAGGACCTGCTCACCGCGGTGCTCGCGTACCACGTCGTGCCGGGCCGCGTGCTCAAGGCGCAGGTGCCGGTCGGCACCGCGATCGCCACCGTGCAGGGCGGCAGCTTCTCGGTCGACACGTCGCTGCAGATCACCGACGGGCGCGACCGCCGCGCCGCGATCGTCGCCACCGACGTGCTCGCGACCAACGGCGTGATCCACGTCATCGACAAGGTGATCCTTCCCTCGCCGTGATGGGTGCGCGGCAAGCGGATCCTTCACTCCCACCCCTGCGTCCACCTCCACAGGAGCCTTCCATGCACAAGTTCATCGCCCGTTTCGCCGTCGCCGGCGCCGTCTCCCTGGCCGCGCTGACGGCGCAGGCCAAGGACATCGTCGACACCGCCGTCGCGGCGGGCCAGTTCAAGACGCTGGCCACCGCGCTGCAGGCCGCCGGGCTCGTCGACACGCTCAAGGGCAAGGGCCCGTTCACCGTGTTCGCCCCCACCGACGAGGCGTTCGCGAAGATCCCGAAGGCGCAGCTCGACGCGCTGCTCGCCGACAAGGCCAGGCTCACCGCGGTGCTGACCTACCACGTCGTGCCGGGCAAGGTGATGGCCGCCGACGTCAGGGCCGGCGCGGTCACCACGGTGCAGGGCGCGCCGATCAACGTCTCGACCACGGGCGGCGTGAAGGTCAACGACGCCAACGTCGTCAAGACCGACATCGCGGCCGACAACGGCGTGATCCACGTCATCGACCGCGTGATCCTGCCGCCGATGTGATCGCTGCGCGGCGTGCACCAACGGGGCGGCTCGGGCCGCCCCTCTTCGCCTGCGGGGCGGCTCGGGCCGCCCCTCTTCGCCTGCGAGGCGGCTCGGGCCGCCCCTCTTCGCCTGCGGGGCGGCTCGGGCCGCCCCTTATCGTTCCGCGGCCGGCGCCGGCGTGGCACGATGCGGGCATGCAGCTCTCGATCCTCGACCAGTCGGTGGCCTGCGCGGGGCGCGGCGAAGACCACGCGTTGCGCGACACGCTGGACCTCGCCGTGCATGCCGAGGCGCTGGGCTACCGGCGCTTCTGGGTCAGCGAGCACCACAACCTGGCCACCATCGTCGGCAGCGCGCCCGAGATCGTGATGGCCGCGGTGGCCGCGCGCACGCGGCGCATCCGCGTCGGCAGCGCCGGGGTGATGCTGCCGCACTACAGCGCGCTCAAGGTCGCCGAGCAGTTCCGCGTGCTCGACGCGCTGGCGCCGGGGCGCATCGACCTCGGCGTCGGCCGCGCGCCCGGCGGCGACATGCGCACCGCGCTGGCGCTGAACCCGAACGCGCACGCCAGCGCCGACGCGTTCGCGCAGCAGGTCGTCGACCTGCGGCATTGGACCCGCGGCCTGCCGCACCAGGGCATCGTCGCGCACCCGCGCCCACCCGCCGACGCCGGCATCGAACGTGCGCCCGAACTGTGGGTGCTCGGCAGCTCCGACTACGGCGCGCAGCTGGCCGCGCACCTCGGGCTGCCGTACGCCTTCGCCTACTTCTTCATGGACGGCCAGGGCGTCGAGCAGGCGCTGCACCTGTACCGCACGCTGTACCGGCCCGGCGAACGCCACCCGCGGCCACAGGCGACGATCTGCGTGTGGGCGCTGGCGGCCGACAGCGACGACGAGGCGCACCACCACGCGCTCAGCCGCGACCGCTGGCGGCTCGACCGCGCGCGCGGCAGGCTGCTGCCGCTGCAGCCGCCCGACGACATCGCGCGGCGCGGCTTCGGCGCCGACGAGCTCGCCCAGCTCGCGCCGATGCGGCGCAAGGCCTTTGTCGGCCGCGCCGATCGTGTCGCCGACGCCCTGCGCGCGCTGGCCACCGAGCTGCAGCTCGACGAACTGGTGATCAACACCTGGGCCCACGACCCGGCGGTGCGCCGGCGCTCGTACGCGCTGCTGGCGCGCGAGTTCGCATTGCCGGCGACCGAACCCGCTACAGCCGCATCTCCAGCCGCAGCTGCCAGCTGACCGAGGCCGCCGACACCGTGGTCACGGTCTCGCGCAGCGTGCCGGCGTCGAGCGCGCGCAGCGATCGCGCGTCGAGCGGGGCGAGGTTGCTCGCGCTCAGCCGCCACTGCAGCGAGGGGTTCACGACCCACAGCGCGTAGGCGTCGAACACGCGCCGGCGCGAAGCCTCGACCACCTCGGTGTCGGCGAGCCGGGTGCGGTAGCCGGGGGTCAGGTTCAGGTTGCCGCCCAGCGTCAGCGGCAGGCCGTCGACGCGCCAGTCGGCGCCGAGGTTGGCCGTCAGGTCGGGCTGCTCGTCGAGCCGGTCGTCGGGGCCGGCGACGCCGTCGACGCGCGAACGGTAGGCGCCCAGGTTGGCGCGCAGGTCCACGCGCGACGCGTCGGGCAGCCAGTCGGCCAGGCGCAGCTTGGCCTCCAGCTCGATGCCGCTGGTCGTCGCGTCGCCGACGTTGACCGGGCGGCTGACCCAGCGCGGCAGCGCCGACCAGCTCACCGTCTCCAGCGCCGTGCGGTGGCGGATCAGGTCGGCGATGCACCGGTGGAACAGGTTGGCGCTGAGCACGCCGCCGCCTTCGAGATAGCGTTCGAGCGCGATGTCGATGCCGCTGGCCAGCTCGGGGCGCAGCGCCGGGTTGCCGGCGCGGTCGGGGCTGGTCGGCTCGTTGCCGCCGGGCAGCGGGTACAGCGTGCTGATCGACGGCCGCGCGATCAGCTGGCCCAGCGCCGGCGTGCGGTAGCTGCGCGTCAGGCTGATGCGCAGCTGGTCGCGGCCCTTCGGGTCGGGCTTGAACACGGCGTGCAGCAGCGGCGTGAACACGCGGCTGTCGTTGCGCGCCGCTTCGTCGGTGCCGCCGTCGCCGCGCGTGGCGATGGACTCCCAGCGCGCGCCGGCGTGCAGCGCCCAGCGCGGCGACCACTGCCACTCGTCCTGCAGGTACACCGCCCAGCGCGTCGAGCGCGCCGCGAGGTCGGTGCCGAACTCGGGCAGCAGCGGCACGCCGTCCTGCAGCGTCAGCCGCGACTCGTCGCGCCGCACCGCCTCCACCTCGGCGCCGCCGACCAGCTGGTGGTCGTTGTCGAGCAGCCGCGTGGCTTTGGACGACAGCGCCAGCGTGCGCTGGCGCGTTGTCGAGCGCTCGTCGAGGGTGCGCGACGGCGCGAGCGCCGCGTCGAACTCGTCGCGGTGCGAACTGCCGTCCGAACGCCAGTGCCAGCCGTTGGCATTCCACTCGACGCGTGTGCCTGCCACCAGATGCCGCCACTGCGTGTTCAGCCGCGTCAGCTCGAAGCGCCCGTTGCTGGCGCTGCGCGCCAGCGCGTAAGTCGGCGCCTCTTCGCCGGCCACACGCTCGACCGACGCCGTGCGCTTGCCGTCGCTGCGCGAGCGGATCACGAACGGCGACAGCGCCAGCGACTCGCCGTCGCCGAGCCGCCACTGCAGCCGCGCGCCCAGGCGCAGGCCCTGCCGCCGGCTGCGCCCGTCGGCGTGCTCGTGCCACTCGCGCAGGCGCTCGCCGTCGTCGAGCGACTCGGCGAGCGTGACGCTGCGGCTGCTCGAGTCGCGGTCGCTGGCGAACAGCGCGCCGAACACGTTGTAGGTCAGGGTCCCGGCGCTGTCGTTGTGGCTCCAGTTCAGGTTCGGCTGCGCGCGCCCGTCCTCCACGCCGAGCGCGACGCGCACCTCGTTGAGGCGGCGCCGCGCGCCCTCGCGCGTGACGATGTTGATCGTGCCGGCGATGGCGCGCGCACCGGTCTCGGCGGTCGGCGCGCGCAGGATCTCGATGCGCTCGACCTGCTCGGGGCTGAGCGCGTCGAGCGAGAAGCCGCGCGGCAGCCGCTGACCGTCGAGCAGGATCTGCGTGTAGCCGCTGCCGAGCCCACGCATGCGCGGTGCGGCGTCGCGCCCGGGCGCGGTGACGCCGGGCAGGCGCTTGAGCACGTCGCCGAGGCTGGTGTCTCCGTAGCGTTCGATCTCGTCGCGGCCGACGACGATCTTCGCCGCGGTCGACTGGCGCCGCTGCTCGACGTCGCCGGGCCGCGCGCCGCGGATCTCGACGCGCGGCGGCGCCCCCCGCTCGCCGGCCTCGGGCGGCAGCTCCGACGACGGCTGCGCCTGCGCCGCCGCGGCGCACGCGGCGCCGCCCAGCCACGCCGCCCAGCGCATCAGAACACCAGCGCCAGCACGAAGATGCCGATCATCATGAACGCGAGCACCACCTTGGCGACCAGCCCGACCATCACGCCGAGCCAGGTGGCCACGCCCACGCGCGCGGCCTGCTGGTGGTCGCGCCGCTCGAGGTACTCGCCCAGCGCGGCGCCGGCCAGCGGCATGAACAGCACGCCGACGACGCCCATGAACAGCCCGACCACGGTGCCCACCGCGGCGCCGAGCACCGCGAGGCGGCTGGCCCCGGCGCGCTGTGCGCCGAGCAGCCCGGCGACGTAGTCGAGCACCCACGCCAGCACCGCCAGCACGGTGAGCACCGCCAGCGTGCCCGCGCCGACGCGCTCGAAACCGTCGATCCACGCGCCGAGCACGACGCCGGCGAGCACGAGCGCCGTGCCAGGCAACGCCGGCAGCACGGTGCCGGCGACGCCGGCGAGCATCAGCACCACCGCCAGCGTCCACCAGATCGCGTCGCCCAACATGCCCTCCGCGCCGTCGCGTGTCCCGTCACGGCGCGCATGATGCCCAAAGACGCGCGCCCGGCGGCGTGCGGGGGAACTTCCGTCGCCCGCGCGGCGTCCCAGCGCAGCGGCGACAATGCCGCGGTGTGCGTGCATCCACAGTCGAGGACGAGACGATGAAGAACTGGTTGGTGGCGGTGGTCGTGGCGGCGCTGGGCGCCGCGTTCCTGCCCTTCGACGCCGAGGCGAGGCGCTTCGGCGGCGGCAAGTCGACCGGGTTCCAGCGAGACACCCCCACGCGTCCGGCCGAGGCGCCGGTGCAGCGCCAGGCCACGCCGGCCGCGGCGGCACCGAACGCCGGTGCGGCCGCCGCGTCGTCTCGTCCGTCGTGGCTGGCGCCGGTGGCCGGGCTGGCCGCCGGCCTCGGGCTGGCTGCGCTCGCCAGCCACCTGGGCTTCGGCGAGGAACTGGCGAGCTTCATGCTGATCGCGCTGCTGGTGGTCGCGGCGATCGTCGTCGTGCGGCTGCTCGCGCGCCGCGCCTCGGGCCCGGGCATGCAGCGCATGGCAACCGCAGGTGCGGGCGCCGGCACGGCGACGCCGGCCTGGCCTCCGGCGGGCGCCGCGGCGGGTCGCGCTGGCGCAGCGGCGTCGGCCGCGGCGCCGGCCCCAGCCCTGCCTGCCGACTTCGACCGCACCGGCTTCGAGCGCGTGGCCAAGGCGATCTTCATCCGCATGCAGGCGGCGCACGACGCGGCCGACCTCGACGATCTGCGCCAGTTCACCACGCCCGAGCTGTTCGCCGAGGTGCGTCTCGACCTGCAGGAGCGCGGCGCGGCGCCGAACCACACCGACGTGGTGCAGGTCGACGCCGAGGTGCTCGACGTGACGCAGGACGGCTCGCGGCAGATCGTCAGCGTGCGCTATCACGGCCTGATCCGCGAGGAGCAAGGTGCCGCGGCGCACGACTTCGACGAGGTCTGGCACCTGGTCAAGCCGCACGACGACAGCCGCGGCTGGGCCATTGCCGGCATCCAGCAGCGCCACTGAGGCGCGCGCCGGCGCAGCGACGATGATCCTGCGCCCGGTCGCGCTGCCCGACGGCGTGTCCGGGCGCCTGTGGTTCTCGGCGATGCCCGGGCGCTTCGAGAGCTGGGGCGCGTTCGTCGACGAGGCGCAGCGCGCGAGGTTGTCGCTGGTGCTGTGCCTGACGCCGCTCGACGAACTCGACTCGCTGTCGCCGGCGTACCGGCTGGCGATCGACCGCGACACGCTGCCGTTTCGCTGGCGCCACGCACCGATGCGCAACTTCGGGCTGCCGGCGTCGCTGCAGTCGTTCCGCGACGAGGTCGGCGGCGTGGCGCAGGCGCTGCGCGCCGGCGAGTCGGCGCTGCTGCACTGCGCCGCCGGCGTCGGGCGCACCGGCAGCGCCGGGGCCTGCGTGCTCAAGGTGCTGGGGCTCGACGCCGCGGCGGCGCTGCAGGCGGTGCGCGACGCCGGCAGCAACCCCGAAACCGCGGTGCAGAGCGGGTTGATCGACACCTTCTGACGCGGCGCCGGCAGGTGCGGAAGGCAAAAAAAACCGCGGCCGAGGCCGCGGTTCCCGTGCATTCGACGCCGTCGGCGCCGACCGTCCTCACACCGGGCGGATGTTCGCCGCCTGCAGGCCCTTCTGGCCCTGCTTGACCTCGAACTCGACGCGCTGGTTGTCCTGCAGGCTCTTGAAGCCGTCGGCGCGGATCTCGCTGAAGTGGGCGAACAGGTCCTTGCCGCCGCCGTCGGGCGTGATGAAGCCATAGCCCTTGCCGTCGTCGAACCACTTGACGATGCCGGTTTGCGTGGTGCTCATGAGTTGTTCCTCGAGTGAATTGAAGTAAATAGGGTGGAACACCCGCGAGCGCAAGCGCGCCCGCAGGGACAGAGACACTCAAGAAACGTCAGTCGGGGGATTCAAACCGGCCGGCCGGCGGGGCGAGCCCCGTGGCGGTAAAGCTGAAAAGACCTTGTGGAAACGGTCTTGTGCATGTCTGTACGGACATTGTAGTCCTTTTCGCTTGTCACGCACCGCGACCACGCCGACGCGATCACCGCCCCTTGGCCGCCAGGTGGGCGCGCGCCGCGCGGCTGCGCGCCTTCCACCGCTGTACCTGCGCGCGGCGCTCGAGCGCACTCAGGTGGTCGCGGCGCACCTCGCGCAGCAGCTTGCGGTACTGGGAGGTGCGTTCGGGTCCGAGCGCGCCGCGCACCGCGCAGCCGGGTTCGTCGCCGTGGCGGCAGTCGCGGAAGCGGCAGCGCGCGGCCAGCGACTCGACGTCGTCGAACGCGTCGCGCAGCGCCTGCTCGTCGCCGTCGAGGCGCAGCGTGCGCAGCCCCGGCGTGTCGATCAGGCACGCGCCCGAAGGCGTGCGATGCAGCGAGCGCGCGCTGGTGGTGTGGCGGCCGCGGCTGTCGTCGGCGCGCACCGGCCCGGTGGCCTGCGCAGCGGCGCCGCCGAGCCCGGCCAGCGCGTTGGTCAGCGTGCTCTTGCCGACGCCGCTCGATCCGAGCAGCACCCAGGTCTGGCCGGCGCCGAGCCAGCGCTGCAGCGCGGTGACCGATCCGGCGTCGAGCGCGTTGACCGCGACGACGTCCTCGCTCGGGCGCAGACGCCGGCGCACCTCGGCGACGCGTGCGTCGACGTCGGCGGCGAGGTCGGCCTTGGTCAGCACGACCAGCGCGCCGACGCCGGCCATGCGCACGAAGGCCAGGTAGCGGTCGAGCCGGCGCAGGTTGAAGTCTTGGTCGAGCCCGCAGGCGAGCATCGCGGCGTCGACGTTGGCGACGAGCGCCTGCCTCCCGTGGCCGTCGGCGCCGCGTCGCACCAGCCGGTTCAGCGGGGGCACCCGCTCGACGACCCAGGCGTCGCGCCGGGTGTCGTCCGCGACGAGCACCCAGTCGCCGACGGCGAGCGTGTCGTCGTCGGCTCGCAGGGCCAGCTGCAGGCCGGGCGCGACGCGCGCCGCGTGCATGGCCTGCCCGTCGTGTACGCGCACGCCGCCGCGCTGCACCTCGACGATGCGCGCCGCGCGCGCTGCCGGATGCACCTCGCGCAGCGGCTCGATCCGGCACGCCATTGCCGGGGTCAGGCCGATCGACTGCAGCGTGGGCGACAGGCACCCGCTCACCGCGTCGCCTCCCGCACCGCAGGGGCCAGTGCCGCGAGGCGTGCGGCGCCGGCGTCGCGCGCGCGCGCCTCGGCGACGACGGTGCGCAGGCAGTTGCGACGCGCGTCGCGCGAGGCGCGGGCGTCGCACGCGGCGACGGCGACGCGCACCTGCGGCGTGTCGCGCAGCCAGGGCTCGCGCGACGCGGCGTCGAAGGCCGCGCCGAGTGCCAGCATCAGCGCCGACGTGGTGACGAACGAAGCGGCCACCAGCGCGGCACGCGCTAGGTGGCGACGCAGGGACAGAAGAAGTGTCATGGCGGAAGGTTCCTCGAGGTCGGGTAAATCGGGCGGCACGGCCGCACGGTCGGGATCGGTGGATCGGGTCGGGTTCATCTCGGTGGCGATGGATCGGTGAACGGCACGCACCGGCGGCTGCGCGACGCGCAGGCACGGGTGCGGCCCGCGCGCAAGCGCGGGACACGTGGGGTGCGGGGCCTGTCGACCCGCGCTTCAGGCGGGCGTGCGGCGGCGCGCGGTGCTCAGCCGCGGCGCGGTGTCGTGCAGTGCTGCGTCGACGCGGCCGGGGCGCGAGAGACCTCGCACCGGCCGCGCGGGTTCGTCAGGAAGCGACGGCCGACAGGAGGATGGAGCACTGGGGCTTCGACATGATCTCCTCCTGTGGAAGTTGAGGGTGGAACCGATGGCGCGCCCGGTGGCGCGTCGCGAGGCGACGAAATGTGCGCGCAACCCGCGCGCGCGTCAATCCCCTCTCGCCCGCCGCGTGGCGCCGGTTCGACGCCGCGCGCGGCTACTCGTCGGCGACGTGTGCGAACTCGCCTTCGTGCAGCCACGCCGCGTGGCGCGGCGCGCGCTTGGTGCGGCTCCACTCGTCGATCATCGCGTGCTTGACCTCGTCGAGGCGGCGGTACATCTGCGGCGTGCCGGTGTTCGCGGCGAGTTCGAGCCGGTGCCCGTTGGGGTCGAAGAAGTAGATCGACTTGAAGATCACGTGGTCGGTGATGCCGACGACCGCGATGCCCGCCGCCTCGAGCTTCGCCTTCGTCTTCTCGAGCGTGTCGACGCCGTCGACCTCGAACGCGATGTGCTGCACCCAGTCGGGCGTGTTCGGGTCGCGCCCCATCGCCGGCGAGTTCGGCAGTTCGAAGAACGCCAGCACGTTGCCGCCCCCGGCGTCGAGGAACAGGTGCATGTACGGGTCGGGCGCCTTCGTCGACGGCACGCGGTCCTCGGCGATCGCGAGCACCAGGTCCATGCCCAGGTGCTCGCGGTACCAGTCGACGGTCTGCTTGGCGTCGTGGCAACGGTAGGCCACGTGGTGGATCTTGCGCACGCGCATCGCGGTCTCCTTCGGTCGGCGAAGATGCTATCGTAACGTCTGTTATCAATTCGCGGAACCCGCACACGCGCTGCCGACGTGGGCTTGGCTTGGGTCGGCCCGGGACGTCGCCGGTGGATTCGTCGCACTCGCTACCCTTTCGCAATGGACCTGCAGCGCTTCTTCCCGTACCGCCTGGCGGTGCTCGCCGACGCCGTCAGCCGCGCGGTGGCCGGCGTCTACGACCGCAGGTTCGACCTCGGCCGCGACGAGTGGCGCGTGATCGCCGCGCTGGCCGAAGGGCCGATGCGCACCGGCGACGTCATCGTGCACACGACGCTCGACAAGATGCAGGTCAGCCGCGCCGTGGCGCGGCTCGAGGCGGCGGCGCTGGTCACGCGCGAACCCGACGACGACCGGCGCGCGCGCGTACTGCGGCTGACTTCGGCCGGGCGCGCGCTGTACCGGCGCATCGCACCGCTGGCGCTGGCGCGCGAAGCCTTCCTGCTCGACGCACTCGACGCCGACGAGCGCCGCGTGCTCGAACGCGCGATCGACAAGCTGCAGCAGCGAGCGCGTCTGCTGCCCGAAGCGACACCACGCGTGCCGACGGCACGCGCCGCGAGGGCGACGTCGGCACGCGGCGCCGCGCCGCCCGCGCGACGCGTTGCGCGCTGAAGCCGCCGTGATCGTGCACGCCGACGCGGCGCTGGTCGCCGCCGACAAGCCCGCCGGGATGCTCGCCGTACCCGGTCGCGGCGCCGACAAGGCCGACTGCCTGTGGGCGCGCGTGCGGCGCGACTGCGCCGACGCGCTGGTCGTGCACCGGCTCGACATGGCGACCTCCGGGCTGATGCTGTTCGCCCGCGGCTCCGCAGCGCAGCGCGAACTGTCGCGCGCGTTCGCCGAACGCCGGGTGCACAAGACCTACGTCGCGGTGGTCGCCGGGTCGGTCGCCGAGGACACCGGCGACATCGACCTGCCGCTGGCCGCCGACTGGCCCCGCCGGCCGCGGCAGGTCGTCGACACGGACCGCGGCAGGCCGTCGCTGACGCGATTCCGCGTGCTCGCGCGCGAGCGCGGCACGACGCGGCTCGAGCTCGAACCGGTCACCGGGCGATCGCACCAGCTGCGCGTGCACCTGCAGGCGATCGGCCACCCGATCGTCGGCGATGCGCTGTACGCCCCGCCGCAGGTCGCCGCCTCGTCGCCGCGGCTGCTGCTGCACGCGGCGCGGCTGATCGTGCCACACCCGCACGGTGGCCAAGCGCTGGTCCTGGCGGTGGCGCCGCCGTTCTGACGCGGCGCGGAACCACGCCGGTGGCGTGCGGTCACAATCGTCTCGAATCCTTGCGGAGCGCGCCGATGACCGAACGCACCCCCCTGCTGCGCCGCCACCTGCTGCGCCTGGCCGCCGGCGGGGCAGTCGTGGCGATGCCGGCGCTGTGGCCGGCGCGCCTGGTGCACGCCGCCGGCACGCTGCGCGCGACGCCGTCCCAGACCGAGGGTCCGTTCTACCCGCTCGACCTGCCCGACGACCACGACGCCGACCTGCTTCGCCACGGCGACCTCGTCACCCGCGACGGCCAGCCGGCGACGGTCGAAGGCACGGTGGTCGACCTCGACGGGCGCGCGCTGCGGGGCGCGGCGGTCGAGATCTGGCAGTGCGACGCGCACGGCGTGTACAACCACCCCGGCGACCGCGGCCGCCACGACCCGGCGTTCCAGGGTTTCGGCCGCACCACCGTCGACGCCGACGGCCGCTGGCGCTTCCGCACGCTGCGGCCGGTGCCCTACAGCGGGCGCACGCCGCACATCCACGTCAAGGTCCGGCTCGGTCAGCGCGAGCTGCTGACGACGCAGCTGTACGTCGAGGGCGACCCGGGCAACGCGCGCGACTTCCTATGGCGGCGCCTGTCCGACGACGAGCGCGCGCTGGTCACGGTGCCGTTCCGCCCCGCGGCCGACGGCGGCGTGCGCGCAACCTTCCCGATCGTCGTGCGCGCCTGATCGCGCGCTCAGCGCGCGGCATCCAGCAGCGGCGCGCGCAGCCGCGCCTCGAACTGCGTCGGCGCGACGTACTGCAACACCTCGCGGCCCTCGGCGTCGAGCGTGATCGCCAGCCCGCGCGCCGGGTACAGCCAGTGCTCGAGCCGCTCGCCGGTGCGCACGATCTCGTCGGGCTCACCGAAGCGCCGCCGCAGCGTCGCCGCGTCGAGTTGCGCCGACGGGATGAAGGTCAGCCCGGCCACCGGCGCGCGCAGCGCCTCGCCGCGATCGGCCGGCGCCAGCCGGTGCCGCCACGCACCGTCGCCGCCGGCGTCGCGCTGCGGCGAGCGCTCGCGCCAGGCGCGGCGCAGCGCCAGCTCGGCGTCGGCCGCGACGATCAGCCGGCCGCTGACGAAACCCGCGGCGAACGGGTCGACCAGCGCCTCGAGCGCGCCGACCTCGTCGCCGCGCCCGACCAGCGCGACCTGCAGCGCGTCGTCGCGCGGCAGCGCGTCGGCCAGCGCGCTGCGGCCCAGCGTCAGCCCGAACACGCGCGTCGCGTCGTCGTCGACGCGCTCGATCTGCCAGGGCGGTGCCCCGCCGGCCGCCGCCGGGGCCTCGCCGCCGCGCGTCCACAGCAGCCACAGCGACGGCACGAAGGCGATGACGACGATCGCCACGCCGGCGGCCAGCGCGAGCATCCACGGTCGGGTCCACAGCGCGTGCATCGGCGCATTCTGACCGCGCCCGGCGCTATGCTGCGCGCATGCCGAACCACCTGACGCTGATCACCGGCGCCTCGCGCGGACTGGGCCGTGCGATGGCCGTGCAACGCCTGCGCGAAGGTCACCACGTGCTGACGCTGGCGCGCCGCCCCGACGCCGCGCTCGCCGCGCCCGACGGTGGCCTGCTCGAGCAGTGGAGCGTCGACCTTGGCGACCCGCTCGATGCGGCGCGCCGGCTCGAACACTGGCTGGGCGCGCTCGACGCGCACCGCTTCGCCAGCGCGACGCTCATCAACAATGCCGCGCTGCTGACACCGCCCGGGCCGATCGGCGCCGCCGACGCCGCCGCGCTGTCGGCGGCGCTGCGCGTGGGACTCGAAGCCCCGGTGCTGCTGACGCGCGCCTTCGTGCATGCCACCGACGGCTGGGCCGCGCAGCGCAAGGTGCTGAACGTCTCGTCGGGGCTGGGGCGATTCGCGATGGCCGGCAGCGCACCGTACTGCGCGGTCAAGGCCGGGCTCGACCACTTCAGCCGCGCGCTGGCGCTCGACGAGGCGCTCAAGGCGAACGGCGCGCGCGTGGTGTCGCTCGCGCCGGGGGTCATCGACACCGACATGCAGGTGCAGTTGCGCGGCGCCGACCCCGGCGTCTTCCCCGACCGCGAGCGCTTCGCGCAGCTCAAGGCGGGCGGACAGCTCGCCAGCCCCGAGGCGGCGGCGGCGCGGGTGCTGGCCTGGCTCGACCGCGCCGACTTCGGCGCGCAGCCCGTGGCCGACGTGCGCGACGCATGAGCCCAAGCGACGGCCTCGTGCTGACCGAGGTCGACCCGGCGGGCCACGCGCTGCTCACGCTGAACCGGCCGCAGGCCCTCAACGCGCTGTCGCGTGCGCTGATGACCGCGCTCGCCGACGCCGTCGACCGGCTCGCCGCCGACCCGGCGGTGCGCGTGCTGATCGTCACCGGCGCCGGGCGCGCGTTCTGCGCCGGGCTCGACCTGAAGGAGCTCGGCCGCGGAGACGCCGCACTCGGCGAGGGCGAGACGGGCATCGCGCCGCGCGATCCGGTGGCCGCGATCGGCCGCTTCGCCGGGCCGGTGATCGGCGCCGTCAACGGCGTCGCGGTCACCGGCGGCTTCGAGCTGGCGCTGGCCTGCGACGTGCTGCTCGCGTCGACCGAGGCGCGCTTCGCCGACACGCACGCGCGCATCGGCATCGCCCCCGGCTGGGGCCTGTCGCAGCGGCTCGCCCGCGCGATCGGCCCGTACCGCGCGCACGAGCTGAGCCTGAGCGGGCGCTGGCTCGGCGCCGCAGAAGCCGACGCCTGGGGCCTGGTCAATCGCGTCGTGCCGCCCGAACGCCTGCTCGACGAGGCGCGCGCGCTGGCGCGCGAGATGCTCGGCGCTGCGCCCGGCATGCTCGAGACCTACAAGGCGACGATGCGCGACGGCTACGCGCTGGCCTTCGGCGACGCGATGGCGCTCGAGCGCGAACGGGCCCGCGCGCACAACCGGCAGCTCGAGGCCGCGGCGATCGAGGCCCGGCGCGACGCGGTGCGCGCGCGCAACCGCAGCGGCTGAGCGGAGTCTCGCTCAGCGCCCCTCGAAACGCAGGCACTGCCGGCGCACCAGCTCGGGCAGGTACTGCTCCTGCGCCTGCACCTGGCGCAGCCAGCCGGCGTCGGTGCCGTGGTCGCTGGCGAGCTGCTCGCGGATCAGCGCCAGCCCGCGCTCGGCGCGCAGCTCGATGGCGTGCATCTCGACGTCGCGCAGCGTCTGCGCGATCAGCGCGCGCAGCGTCTGGTGCTCGGCGGTGTGCGGGTCGACGACCTCGCCGTCGAGGCCGAAGCGGCAGGCCTGGAAACGGTTGTAGGTGTAGGCCAGGTAGTCGTCCTCGTGCGGCTCGAACGGGCGCTCGAGCAACAGCCAGCGCGCGATGCACTGCAGGTACACCGCGATCGCCGCGGCCTTCTCGACGGTCAACGGCGTGTCCATCACGCGCACCTCGATCGTGCCGAACTCGGGCTTCGGTCGGATGTCCCAGTAGAAGTCCTTCATCGACTCGATGACGCCGGTGTGCGTCATCTTCTCGAAGTACGCCTTGAACGCGTCCCAGGTCAGCGCGAACGGCGCGCGGCCCGACATCGGGAACGCGAACACCGAGTTCAACCGCGCCGACTGGAAGCCGGTGTCCGAGCCCTGCACGTACGGGGACGACGCCGACAGCGCGATCACGTGCGGCACGAAGCGGCACATCGCGTGCAGCAGCCACAGCGCCTGGTCGGGGCTCGGGCAGCCGATGTGCACGTGCTGGCCGAACACCGTGAACTGCTTCGACAGGTACCCGTACAGCTGCGACACGTGGTGAAAACGCGGCGTGTCGTAGATGCGGCGCTTGCTCCAGTCCTGGAACGCGTGCGTGCCGCCGCCAGCCAGGCGCAGGTTCTGCCGCTCGGCGCACTGCACCAGCACGTCGCGCACCTCGTGCAGCTGCTCGATGACGTCGGCGTGGCGCTCGCACACGCCGGTCGACAGCTCGATCATGCTGCTGGTGATCTCCGGCTTGACGTCGGCGGCCATCTTGTGCCGCGCGACCAGGCGCAGCAGGTCGGCGGCGCCCGGCGTGAGGTCGTAGTCGTGGCGGTTGACGATCTGCAGCTCGAGCTCGACGCCGAGCGTGAACGCCTTCGAGGCCGCGAACTCGCCCAGGCTCATCGGCTGCCCTCGGCGATGCGTGCCGACACGGTGCCCTCGGGCGCGTCGAGCTCGCCGGCGAAGCGCAACGCGTACAGCAGCACCAGCGGCGACACCAGCTCGACCAGCGCCAGGCTGGTCAGCAGCACCGGCATCAGCGGCGCGGCCGCCTCGGGGTGCGTCGCGCCGAAGTCGATGGCCAGCACCCAGGCGGTGGCCGACATCGGCAGCAGGCACGCGCCCAGGCTGGCCGCCTGGCGCCACGCCAGCCCGCTGGGCCGCGCCAGCGCGAACACCGCCGCCGCCTTGGCCAGCCAGCGCACCGCGACCAGCGCCGCGGCGATGCCGAACGCCTTCGGGAAGTCCAGCGGCGACCACGCCGAGCTGACGGCGACGAACAGCGCCAACACCAACACGCCGCCGGCGCTGCCGAAGTGGCGCGGCCACACCCAGGGCCGATCGCTTCGGTTGCGCAGCCACAGCCCGGCCAGCAGTGGCACCAACAGCGTCGACAGCGACAGCGCCTTGGCGATCACGATGGCCAGCAGCACGAAGCCCAACAGCAGCATCACCGCGTTCTCGTTGCGCAGGTCCAGCCGGCGCGCGATCAGCGCGATCACCGACCCGAGCGCGACGCCGAGCAGGAACGAGCCGGCGAACGAGATCGTCACGGCCGGCAGCGCGGCCTGCCAGGTGTCGGGACGGCTGAGCAGCAGCCCGGCCGACAGCGCCTTGATCGCGAGCACCGCGAACAGCGTGTTCAGCGCGGTCAACGCCATCAGCCGTTCCGTGACCTGGCCGGCGGCACCGCACTCGCCGACCACGCGCTGCACCACCGCCGGCGAGACGCTCATCGCGATCAGCGCCAGCACCGCAGCCGTCTGCGGGTCGAGTCCGAAGGCGCGCGCCGCCGCGTACACCGCCACCGCCGACAGCACCGACTCGGCGACGCTGGTCGCCAGCAGCCACGGGTTGCGCACCAGCCAGCGCAGGTTCAGCCGCGTGCCCGCCTCGAACAGCAGCAGCGCCAGCGCGACGTCGACGACCAGCCGCACCGCCGGACGTGCCGGGTCGGCGCTGGCGCCGGCCAGCGCGAGCACCGCGCCGACAACGACGTAGCCCATCAGCCGCGGCCAGCGCAGCGCGCGCCACACGACCTCGCCGAGCAGCGCGGCGGCGACCAGCAGCAGCGTCGCCCCGAGCAGCGTGTCCGGGCCGATCGCCCAGGCGCCGCCGGCCAGCGACCACAGCGTGTCGGCGGGATTCATGCGCGCGTCTCGCAGGTGCGACGGGTCATCGGGGCATCGTGGAGGTCAGCCGGGCCTGGGCCCGGCGGCGGGGTCGCAACCATACACTGCGCCGCGCCACCGGCATCGCTGCCGCCGCGGCGCATGCGGCGAACGGCCTCGATGAGCCTACCCGATGCGACGCGCCCCGAGATCAGGGTCTGTGCCCAGGAACTTCGCGCTGCGCGGCGCGATCACGCGCGCGCCAGGACGGTCTCGACCCAGTCCGCGAGGTCGGTGGCGAGCCGGCGCAGGTCGGCTTCGCGCGTGTACATCATGTGGCCGGCGTCGTAGTAGCGGTGCGTGACGCGCGCGCGCACCTCGGGCGGCACGTCGAGCTGCGCCAGCGACCAGTCGCTGGCGCTGTACGGCGTGCCCAGGTCGTAGCGCCCGCTGGCCACCAGCACCCGCAGGTGCGGCTGGCGGCGCAGTGCGCGCGACAGGTCGTCGCTGGTGCTGGCGAAGGCGTTGCCGCGCTGCGGCTCGCCGCCCTCGCCTTTGCGGTTCCAGTCCCACCGACGGTGTGCATCGAGCGACAGCACCTCGTAGCGCTGGCCCGCCTGCGCGCCCTCGTGCAAGCCCAGCCCCTCGGTGAAGTAACGCAGCGCGGCGCTGGTGTACGGCGCGGCGATCGCATCGATGCCGGGATCGAACTCCCAGTCGGTGCGCTGGCGCGCGGCCATCGGCCCGGTCGAGCGCGACTCGAGCCGTCCGACGATGCGCCCCTGGTCGCGCAGCAGTTCGACGAAGAAAGTCTCGTCGTCGATGCGCAGGTTGCGCCGCTCGACCAGCCCGCGCGGCAGCCCGGTGAGTTCGGCCAGCCGCCGCACGACGCGAGAACGCCGCGCGCCGTCGAGCCGGGCGCCGGCGTGCAGCGCGGCCAGGTAGTCGTCGGCGACGAAGGCCTCGGCGGCAGCGCGCGCCGCGTCGCTCGACGCACCCGGCGTCCCCTTGAGCCTGCCGTGGTACTGGGCCGTGTTGGCGAACGCCGGCAGGAACAGCGCGTACGGCAGGTCGTTGCGCGGCGCGAACACCAGCGCCTGCAGGTCCATCGCACACGACACCAGCACCAGCCCGGCGAGCGCGACGCCGGCGTCCAGCAGCCTGTCAGCCAGCGCCGCGGCGCGCGTCGTGCCGTAGCTCTCCGCGGCGACGAACACCGGTGCGCCCCAGCGCCGGTGGCGCGTGAGCCAGCCCTCGATCACGTCGGCGATCGCCGCGGCGTCGCCGTCGACGCTCAGATGCTTCTTGCGCGTGTCGTCATCGACGCTGATCGACCAGCCGGTGTGCGGCGGATCGACGAACACCAGGTCGAAGTGGCGCAGCCAGGTCAGCGGGTTGTCGCTGACCTCGAACGGCGGCAGCGGCATGCGGGCGTCGTCGGGCACGACGACGCGCTTCGGACCGAGCGCACCGAGGTGCAGCCAGATCGACGCCGATCCGGGGCCGCCGTTGAATGCGAAGCACACCGGCCGCAGCGCGTCGTCGCCGACCACGTAGGCGGTGGTGAACACCGCCGCCTCGGGGTCCCCACGCCTGGCCTCGATGCCACCGGCGCGCACCGGCAGGAACTCGGCGACGCTGCGGTACTCGAGTCGTCCGGCGTCGACGGTGACGGCGCCGCTGGCAGCGACCGGCGCCTGCCCGAGGTACTTCTCGACCCGTTCGCGCTGGCGGCGGGCGGCGTCTTCGGCGTCCTTCGTGGTTGCCGGCCCGGTGGATGGGGACGGGGACGTGCTGTCGATCATCGGGCGGCGTCGCGGGGGCTGCGTTCGCCCCAGTGTAGGCCCCGGTGCGACGTGCCCGGCGTGCGCGGCCAGGCCGGGCCGCGGGTCACGGCGGCCGCGGCTGGGCCGGGCTGCGGGTCACAGCGCCCGCGGTTGCGGCGAGACGGCGTCGGCGGTCAGCGTCGCCTCGGGGTGCAGCCGCGTCGCCGTGATCTCCACCCGGTGCACCACCGCCTCGTCGGCGACCGCGCGCGGCGCGGTGACCACCACGCGATGCACCCCGGCGTCGGCCGGCAGGCGCGGCGCGGTGACGACCACGCGGTTCACTGCCCCGTCGGCGGGCGGCCGTTCGACGGCCGGCGCGCTCCCGGCATCGACGACCCATGCGGCGGCCGCGACAACGGCCAGGACGGCGGGCATCAGGCTGAGGCGGGTGGCGGCGTTCATGGCGGACTCCGGTGGGCGGTCGACGACTTCGATGAGGGCAGTGTCGTCGCCCGCGTGGCGCCTCGCCAGCGGCATGCGACCGGGCCGCCGTGCCAGGCGACGAACTGCGTCTGGTGCCGACGAAGCGTCGGGATAATCCGCCGGCCCCGTGCGCCGCCGCGGCGCCGACGCCCTCGAAGGACGCCTCATGACCTCTGGCACGCGCACCCTGATCCGCATCTTCGCCACCGGGCTGCTGGCCGCGCTGCCGCTGGCGGCGACGATCGCGATCTTCGTGTGGGCGGCCAACGTGCTGCTGCGCTGGCTCGGCCCCGACAGCCTGGTCGGCGGCGTCGTCAAGGCGATCGGCTTCGGCGTGACCGGGTCCGAGGTGGTCGGCTACCTGCTGGGCGTCGCGGTGGTTGCGGCGCTGGTGTTCGGTCTCGGCGTGCTCGTCGAGACCGGGCTGCAGCGCGGCGCCGCGCGGCTGGTCGACGGGCTGGTCACGCGCATCCCCCTGGTCAGCAGCGTCTACGGGGTGATCCGCCGCATGGTCGAGCTGTTCTCGCGGCGAGACGACGAGGGGGGACTGAAGTCGATGCGCCCGGTGTGGTGCCACTTCGGCGGCCCGGGAGGCGCCACCGCTCTGGCGCTGCTGTCGAGCGCCGAGCCGGTGCTGATCGACGGACGGCGCTGCATCGCGGTGCTGGTGCCCACGGCGCCCGTGCCGGTGGGCGGCGGGCTGCTGTGGGTGCCCGAGCACTGGGTCACGCCGGCCGAGGTCGGCATCGAGGCGCTGACGAGCATCTACGTGTCGATGGGCGTGACTTCGTCACAGTACCTGCCGCGCGCCGGCGCCGAGCGCGCGGATTAGAGGCGACTCTCACCTCTGATGGGGATATGCGCGGCCTTGGCAGGCTCTAATGTCTACACCGTGAACGGACCGAGACGATGACGACCGTGGCCAGCGCCCCCGACCTGCTCGACTGGGTGGACTTCAAGTGGCTGATGGCCACCGAGGGACACAGCGTGCACCTCGAACGCCTGCAGGCCGACCGTCGCTACGCGCTGCACTGCCTGCAGCTGGGGGCCGGGTCGAGTTGCGCGACGCTGCGTGCGCGCTCGCGGTCGCTGCTCGCCGCGCTGGGCGGCTGAGCGGGCGCCGCGCGCGGCGACGGGCGGTGGCAACCGCGCCGCGGTGGCGACAATCGGCGCGATGAAGCGTGCCGTTGTCCTCGTCTGCGCGGTCGGTCTCGCGGTCGTCACCGGCGGCTGCGCCGTCGTCGGCGTGGCCGGCGCCGCGGTCGGCGCGGTCGTCAGCGTCGGCGCCAGCGTGGTGTCGGCCGGGGTCGAGATCACCGGCAAGGCGATCGGCGCCGGCATCGATGCGGTGTCGGGCCCGCCCGAGGATCCTGCCGCGAAGAAGTGACCCGGCGCGTCAGTGCACCGGCGTGAGCTTGGCCACGGCCAGGGCGAGCCACTTCAGCCCGTGGCGGCCGAAGTTGATCTGCGCGCGCGCGTCGGCGCCGCGGCCTTCGAGCGTCACGACCACGCCTTCGCCGAACTTGGCGTGGAACACGCTCTGGCCGACGCGCAGCACCGCGCCGTCGCTGGTCGTTGCACGCGGGGTCGATGGCAGTGCCGCTTCGACGCGGCCGGCGCCGACGATCGACCCCGGGCCGGCGCCGCGCTGCCACGCCTGCTGCACCTCGCGCGCGAAACCCGAGCCGAAGCCGGCCACACGCGGCGTCAGCCACTTCAGCGCACCTTCGGGCAGCTCCTCGAGGAAACGGCTGCGCACGTGGTAGCGCGTCTGCCCGTGCAGCAGCCGCGTCTGGCTGAAGCTCAGGTACAGCCGCTGGCGCGCGCGCGTGATCGCGACGTACATCAGCCGCCGCTCCTCCTCGAGCCCGTCGGGATCCGACAGCGCGTTCTCGTGCGGGAACAGCCCCTCCTCGAGCCCGGTGATGAACACCGCGTCGAACTCCAGCCCCTTGGCCGCGTGCACCGTCATCAACTGCACCGCGTCCTGCCCGGCCTGCGCCTGGTTGTCGCCAGCCTCGAGCGCGGCATGGGTCAGGAACGCGGCCAGTGGGCTGACGATCTCGCCGGTTTCGGCGTCGGGTGCCAGTGCCGCCGCCGGCGCCGCCGCCCCGGCGGCGAGTGCGCCCGGCGACTGCTCGTCGAGCGGCAGCGCCACCGCATCCTTGCCGAAACCTTCCTGCGTGACGAAGGCCTCGGCGGCGTTGACCAGTTCGTCGAGGTTCTCGAGGCGGTCGGCACCTTCCTTGTCGGTGCGATAGAAGTCGCGCAGGCCGCTGGCGTCGAGCACGTGCTCGATGATCTCGCGCAGCGTCAGCCCTCGGGTGGCTTCGCGCATCGCGCCGACCAGCGCGTCGAACGCCGCCAGGTTGGCGCCGGCCTTGCCGGCGACGGCACCGACGCTCTGGTGCAGGCTGCGCCCGCTGGCGCGCGCGGCGTCCTGCAGTTGCTCGACGGTGCGCGAGCCGATGCCGCGCGTTGGGAAGTTGACCACGCGCAGGAAGCTGGTGTCGTCGTTCGGGTTCTCGATCAGGCGCAGGTACGCCAGCGCGTGCTTGATCTCGGCGCGCTCGAAGAAGCGCAGGCCGCCGTAGACACGGTACGGCACGCCGGCGTTGAACAGCGCACTCTCGATCACGCGGCTCTGCGCGTTCGAGCGGTACAGCACCGCGATCTCGCTGCGCGGCATGCCGCCGCGGTGCAGCTGCTGCGCCTCGTCGATCAGCCACTGCGCCTCCGCGTAGTCGCTGGTGGCCTCGAACACGCGCACCGGCTCGCCGGGGCCGGCGTCGGTGCGCAGCGTCTTGCCCAGACGGCGGCGGTTGTGGCTGATCAGCGCGTTGGCGCTGTCGAGGATGTGGCTGAAGGAGCGGTAGTTCTGCTCGAGCCGGATCACCCGCTCGACGCGGTACTCGCGCTCGAAGTCGGCCATGTTGCCGACCTGTGCGCCGCGGAACGCGTAGATGCTCTGGTCGTCGTCGCCGACCGCGAACACGCCCTGCGCGTCGTCGACGTCGGGCGTGCGCGCGGCCGGCGGCGCGAACATCTTCAGCCACGCGTACTGCAGCCGGTTGGTGTCCTGGAACTCGTCGACCAGCACGTGGCGGAAGCGCCGGCGGTAGTGCTCGCGCAGCGGGTCGTTGTCGCGCAGCAGCTCGTAGGTGCGCAGCATCAGCTCGGCGAAGTCGACCACGCCCTCGCGCTGACACTGGTCGTCGTAGGCCTGGTAGATCTCGACCAGCTTGCGCGTGTGCGCATCGCGCACGTCGACGTCGCGCGGACGCCGGCCCTCCTCCTTGCAGCCGGCGACGAACCAGGCCACCTGCTTGGGCACGTAGCGCTCCTCGTCGAGGTTCATCGCCTTGATCACGCGCTTGACCGCGGCGACGCTGTCGGCCGCGTCGAGGATCTGGAACGTCGCCGGCAGCCCGGCGAGCTTCCAGTGCGCGCGCAGGAAGCGGTTGCACAGGCCGTGGAAGGTGCCGATCCACATGCCGCGCACGCTCACCGGCAGCATCGCCTGCAGCCGCGTCAGCATCTCCTTGGCGGCCTTGTTGGTGAACGTCACCGCGAGCACGCCGCCCGGCGAAACCTGCCCGGTGGCGATCAGCCACGCGATGCGCGTGGTCAGCACGCGCGTCTTGCCCGAGCCCGCACCGGCCAGGATCAGCGCAGGCTGCGCGGGCAGCGTGACCGCCGCGAGCTGTTCGGGGTTCAGGTTGCGCAGCAGCGCGGCGTCGGCGGTCATCGGGGCATTCTAGGAAACGCGTCCGGGAGGCCGCAGGCTGCGTAGAATGCGCCACCGGGCCCAAATTCTGGCGCCCGGTTTTCTTTTGGCACCGCCAAGAGACCGGGTTTCCAGGTCAAGCGCTCGTCTCGCCGACTTCCAGGAGCCTGACCATGGACATCTTCGACTACGACAACATCCTGCTGCTGCCGCGGCGCTGCCGCGTCGAGAGCCGAGCCGAGTGCGACCCGTCGGTCGACTTCGGCGGCCGGCGCTTCAAGCTGCCGGTGGTGCCGGCGAACATGCGCACCGTCGTCGACGAAGGCATCGCCGAGTTCCTCGCGCGCGAGGGCTACTTCTACGTGATGCACCGCTTCGACCTCGACAGCGTCGCGTTCGCCACCGCGATGCGCGAGAAGAAGCTGCTGGTGTCGATCAGCTCGGGCGTCAAGCCGGCCGACCACGAGGTCATCGACCGCCTCGCCGCCAGCGGCGTCGGCGCCGACTACGTGACGATCGACGTCGCGCACGGCCACGCCGACGGCGTGCGCCGCACGATCGAGCACATCAAGGCGAAGCTGCCGAGCGCGTTCGTGATCGCCGGCAACGTCGGCACGCCCGAGGCGGTGATCGACCTCGAGAACTGGGGCGCCGACGCGACCAAGGTCGGCATCGGCCCGGGCAAGGTGTGCATCACGCGCCTGAAGACCGGCTTCGGCACCGGCGGGTGGCAGCTGTCGGCGCTGAAGTGGTGCGCGCGCGTGGCCACCAAGCCGATCATCGCCGACGGCGGCATCCGCCACCACGGCGACATCGCCAAGAGCGTGCGCTTCGGCGCCGCGATGGTGATGATCGGGTCGCTGTTCGCCGGCCACGAGGAGAGCCCGGGGCAGACGGTCGAGGTCGACGGCAAGCTGTACAAGGAGTACTACGGCAGCGCGTCGGACTTCAACAAGGGCGAGTACAAGCACGTCGAGGGCAAGCGCATCCTCGAGCCGATCAAGGGCCGGCTGCCCGACACGCTGCGCGAGATGCGCGAAGACCTGCAGAGCAGCATCAGCTACGCCGGCGGGCGCGTGCTCGCCGACCTGAAGAAGGTCAACTACGTGATCCTCGGCGGCGAGAACGCCGGCGAGCACCTGTTCATGTGAACGCGGCCGGGCTCAGTCCGGCAGCCCGCTGACGCGGCTGACCAGCTCGGCGGCGTTGTGCGCGCCGAAGCGCTCGCGCAGCCGGGCGCGGAACTTCTCGACGGTGCGCGGGCTGATGCCCAGTTCCTTTGCGCACTGCTTGGCCGTCAGCCCGCGACCGATCGCCGCGAGCACCTCGCGTTCGCGCGGCGTGAGCCGCTGCACGTCGACGCCGGCAGCCAGCGGCTCGAACACCCCCGACGTGACGTCGAAAGGCCGCGCGCGGTCGAGTGCGCGGCCGTGCACGCGAAACCATTGCAGCATGCCGTCGCGGCGCTTCATCAGACGCTCGTCGCGGTATTCGCCGCCGGCGCGCATCACCTTCAGGCCGCGGTCGCCGATGCGTTCGTACTCGTCCTGGCTGGGGTACAGCATCGCGGTGCAGTGCCCGAGCAGCTCCTCGCTGGTGTAGCCGAAGTCGGCGGCGAATCGCTCGTTGCACCAGGCGATGCGCCGCTCGCGCAGCAGCAGCAGTCCGAGCGGGCACAACTCGACACCGAGCCGCGCCTCGGCGGCGAGGGGATCCTCCAGGGTGTTTCTACGACTGGCCGCAGCGTCGGACATGTCGGTACTCTACCGGCCCCGTGGCACCGAGGTGGCCTTCGCCATGAACCTCGCCCTGTGGCTGCAACGCAGCGCGAAGCTGCACCCCGAGCGCCCCGCGATCGCGCTCGGCACCGACGTGCGGGCCGACTACGCGAACTTCGCCGCGCAGGCGGCGCGCACCGCCGCCTGGCTGCACGCGCAGGGGCTGGCGCCGGGCGACCGCGTCGTGCTGTTCATGCACAACCGCCCTGAGTACCTGCCGCTGCTGTGGGGCACGTGGTGGGCCGGTGGGGTCGCCGTGCCGGTCAACGCCAAGCTGCACGCGCGCGAGCTGGCGTGGATCGCAGGCCACAGCGGCGCGCGCTGGCTGTTCGTCGACGATGACGCCGCCGCCGAGGTGCGCGCGGCGCTGCGCGACGCCGGCGTCGACGCTGGCGTGCATCAGCGCTTCGATTTCCTTCACGACACCGCGCTGCCGCAGCCGGGGGTCGCCGAACGCGGCGACACCGACCCCGCATGGCTGTTCTACACCAGCGGCACCACCGGCCGGCCCAAGGGCGTGACGCTGGCGCCGCGCCAGCTGCGCGGCTCGACGCTGGCCTTCCTCGCCGCGGTGCAGCCGGTGGCGCCCGGCGACGTGATGCTGCACCCGGCACCGCTGTCGCACGGCGGCGGCCTGTACCACCTGCCGTACGTCCTGCAAGGTGGCCTGAACGTCGTGCCCGCATCCGGCGGCTTCGACGCCGCCGAGTGCCTGGCGCTGGCCGCGCACTGGCGGCGCGCATCGTTCTTCGCCGCGCCGACGATGGTGCGCCGGATCGTCGACGCCGCGAAGGCCGGCGGCTCGCGCCCCGAGGGGCTGGCGACGATCGTCTACGGCGGCGGGCCGATGTACCTCGCCGACATCGTCGACGCGCTCGACGCGGTCGGGCCGCACTTCGCGCAGATCTACGGCCAGGGCGAGTGCCCGATGACGATCACGGTGCTGCCGAAACACCTGATCGTCGACCGCGAGCACCCGCGCTGGCGCGAGCGGCTGGGCTCGGTCGGCGTGGCGCAGAGCATGGTCGAGCTGAGCGTGCGCGACGCCGGCGGACGCGAACTGCCGGTGGGCGAGCGCGGCGAGGTCTGCGTGCGCAGCGACGTCGTGATGAATGGCTACTGGAACGACGCCGAGGCCACCGCGCGCACGATCCGCGACGGCTGGCTGTACACCGGCGACGTCGGCCGGCTCGACGGCGACGGCTTCCTGACGCTGCTCGACCGCAGCAAGGACCTCGTCGTCAGCGGCGGCAGCAACATCTACCCGCGCGAAGTCGAGGAGGCGCTGCTGACGCACCCGGCAGTGGCCGAGGCGGCGGTGATCGGGCGGCCCGACGCCGAGTGGGGCGAGGTGGTCGTCGCCTGGGTCGTCGCGCGCGGCGACGTCGATTCCGCCGCGCTCGACGCGCACTGCCTGCAGCACATCGCGCGTTTCAAGCGGCCCAGGCACTACCGCTTCGTCGCCGAGCTGCCGAAGAACCACTACGGCAAGGTGTTGAAGACGACGCTGCGCGAGTGGGACGCACGGGTCACGCAGAATCCATGACATGCTGAACGCACGCTGTGCGCTGGTCACCGGCGCGACCCAGGGCATCGGGCTGGCCGTCGCCGAGCGTCTGGCGGCTGCCGGCGCCGACGTCGTGCTGCACGGCATCGAGCCTCGGTCGCAGGGCGACGCGGTGGCCGCGCGGCTCGCCGCGGCGCACGGCGTGCGCTGCGCCTACGTCGCGGCCGACCTGCTCGACGCCGACGCCGCGGCCGGCCTCGTGCAACGCGCCGAGGCGGCGCTGCGACCCATCGACATCCTGGTCAACAACGCCGGCATCCAGCACACCAGCCCGATCGAGGCCTTTCCCACCGACCGCTGGCACGCGATCGTCGCCGTCAACCTGTCGGCGGCGTTCTTCACGATGCGCGCCGCGGTGCCGGGCATGCGCGCGCGCCGCTGGGGCCGCATCGTCAACATCGCGTCGGTGCACGGCCTGGTGGCGTCGGTGAACAAGGCCGCGTACCTGGCGGCCAAGCACGGGCTCGTCGGCCTGAGCAAGGGCGTCGCGCTCGAGACCGCGACCGACGGCATCACCGTGAACTGCATCTGCCCCGGCTGGACCGACACGCCGATCATCGTGCCGCAGATCGAGGCGCGCGCGGCACGCTTCGGCGGCGACCGCGACGCCGCGGTGCGCGACCTGCTGCGCGAGAAGCAACCCAACCTGACGCTGCTGCCGCCCGGGCGCATCGGCGACGTCGCGGTGTTCCTGTGCGGCGAAGCGGCCGCGGGCATCACCGGCGTCGCGCTGCCGGTCGACGGTGGCTGGACCGCGCAGTGACGCCCATGCGCCGCCGCGGCCGATGGAACGTCCGCTGACCGTGCGCGCGCGGCGCGCCGCGTGGGCGGTGTTCGCGCTCGCGCTGGCGAGCTACGTGCTGTCGTTCGTGCACCGCACCGCGCCGGCGGCGATCGCCGGCGAGCTGACGCGCTCGTTCTCGATCGGCTCGGCGGTGCTCGGCACGCTGGCGGCGACCTACTTCTACGTCTACACGCTGCTGCAGATCCCGGTGGGCGTGCTCGCCGACACGCTGGGGCCGCGCCGCATCCTCGCCGGCGGCGCGGGGGTGGCCGCGGCCGGGTCGCTGCTGTTCGCGCTGGCGCCGGCGTGGGAGATCGCCGCGGTCGGTCGCACGCTGGTCGGCGTGGGCGTGTCGGTGGCCTTCATCGCGGTACTGAAGGTGTCGGCGACCTGGTTCGAGCCGCGCCGCTTCGCGACGCTGGTCGGCGTGACGATGTTCGCCGGCAACCTCGGCGCCGTCGCGGCCGGCGCACCGCTGGCGTGGGTCGTCACGTGGGCGTCGTGGCGCAGCGTGTTCGTCGCGCTGGCGCTGCTGTCGGCGCTGCTCGCGCTGGCCACCTGGTGGCGCGTGCGCGACACGCCGCAGGAACTGGGGCTGCCGACGCCGGTGGGTGCTGCGCCGCCGGCGGCCGGCGCCGCGCGCGTGCCGTGGGCGCAGGCGCTCGCGCGCGTGCTCGCCAACCCGGCGACCTGGCCGGCGTTCGTCGTCAACGTCGGCGTCGGCAGCAGCTACCTGGCGTTTGCCGGGCTGTGGGGGGTGCCTTACCTGCAGCAGGTGCACGGGCTGAGCCGCGTCGAGGCGGCGCAGCACACCAGCGCGCTGCTGCTGGGCGTGGCGTTCGGCGCGCTGGCCATTGGGGTGATCTCCGACCGCCTGGGCAGCCGCCGCGGGCTGATGCGCGTGGTGGTGTTCGCCTACGCGCTGACCTGGCTGCCGTGGCTGGCCGGCGTGTCGTGGCCGTTCGCCGCGACGCTGGCGTGGTGCGCGCTGATGGGGCTGCTGGTGCCCGGGTTCACGCTGTCGTGGACGATGGCCAAGGAGGCCAACCCGCCGCAGTACTCGGGCATCGCGACGTCGGTGGTCAACGTCGGCATCTTCCTCGGCACCGGCGTGCTGCAGCCGCTGGTGGGCTGGGCGCTCGACCGCGCTCGCGACGCCGGGGCCGCCGACGGCGGCTGGAGCCACGGCATCGCGCTGATGGCCGGCGCCGCGGCGCTCGGTGCGCTGGCGAGCCTGTTCACCGGGCGCGGCGCGAAGTCGCCGAACTGACCGCCAGCACGCGGCTGGCTGCCGGCGCCGCGGCGGGCGGTCAATCCCCAACATCGAAGGCCCCTCGGGTTGCGCCAGGTCAAGCCGGCGGCGAGCATCGCAGCCCGCCGACGTCGCCGCGACCGCGCCGCCGGCCCGACAACCCCCTGCCGTGGAGACCCGAAGATGACCCTGCCGAACCCGAACCCGAGCGCACCCCTGTCGCGCCTCGCGCTGGCTGCGCTGCTCGCCTGCGGGCCACTGGCCTGGAGCGACGCCGCGGCGCGCAACGAGACGCCCGGCGTCGAGTCGTCGGTGGTGCTGCCCCCGCAGTCCCAGGGCAAGCCGCCGTCGTGGGCCGGCAAGGCGTTCCGCCAGGGTGTGGTGTCCGTCGCCAACCCCTATGGCGCCGAGGCCGGCGCGAAGATCCTCGAGCAGGGCGGCAACGCGATCGACGCCGCGGTTGCGATCGCCTACGCGCTGAACGTCGTCGAGCCGCAGTCGGCCGGCATCGGCGGCGGCGGCTTCATGATGATCCACCTCGCGAAGAGCGGCCGCACGGTGATCATCGACAGCCGCGAGAAGGCGCCCGCCGGCGCGACGCCGGACATGTTCGTCGGCGTGCCCAGCGCCTCGCTGCAGGGCGTCGCGGTCGGCGTGCCGGGCATGGTGCGCGGCACCGAGACGGCGCTGCGCGACTACGGCACGATGGGCTTCGCGCAGGTGCTGCAGCCGGCGATCGAACTCGCCGACCAGGGTTTCGCCGCGACGCCGCGCTTCGTCTCGAGCACGGCCTGCGCCAACCCCGCCAGCCGCGCGCGCAACTCGCCCGAGTCGTCGGAGTACTTCTGCCCGGGCGGGCAGTCGCGCGAGGTCGGCTCGCTGGTGACGAACAAGCCGCTGGCCGAGACCTTCCGGCTGATCGCGCAACACGGCGCCGACTGCTTCTACAAGGTCGACCTGGCCAAGGGCTGCGACATCGCGCTCGGCGTCGTCGAGGGCCAGACCTGGAGCCGGCCGCAGGCGCCGAACGGCAAGGGCGGCAGCATGACGCTGGCCGACCTCGAGGCCTACGACGCCGCGCTGCGCGAACCGGTCGAGGGCACCTACCGCGGCTGGCGCATCAAGTCGATGCCCTCGCCGTCGTCGGGCGCGCTGACGGTGCTGCAGGTGCTGAAGATGCTCGAACGCTTCCCGATCGGCGACGCCGGCGCCGGCTTCGGCTTCGCCTCGCCGTGGACCGCGAACGTGATGGCCGACGCGATGCGGCTGGCCTTCGCCGACCGCGCGGTGTGGATGGGCGACGCCGACTTCGTGCCGGTGCCGGCCCGCGGGCTGCTGAACCCGACCTACGTCGGGCTGCGCAGCGCGCTGATCACCCCCGGCGTGCGGCTGCTGCCGAGTCCGGCGCCGGCCTCCGACCCGCGCGACTACGACTTGGCCGGTGCTGCCGCGCCGCTGCGCCTGGCGGTGTCCAACCCCGAGACCGGGCCCGAGAACGGCACCACGCACTTCTCGGTGGTCGACAAGGCAGGCAACGTCGTCTCGTACACGAACACCATCGAGTCCGGCTACGGCATCGGCGTGTTCGCCGGCTACAGGCGCCCCGACGGCAGCTTCCGCAACCACGGCTTCCTGCTCAACAACGAGCTGACCGACTTCAACACCAACCCGCTGACCTCGGTCAACCCGTTCACCGGCGGGCCCGGCTTCAACGACGTGCAGCCGGGCAAGCGCCCGCGCAGCAGCATGGCGCCGACGATGCTGTTCGCGCCCGACGGCAAGCCGGTGCTGGCCTACGGCTCGCCGGGCGGCGCGACGATCATCAACTCGGTGATCAACGTGACGATGAACCTGGTCGACCACGGGATGACGCTGCAGCAGGCGATCGACGCGCCGCGGCTGTCGGTCACCGGCGCCGGCAGCGCGATCTCGGTCGACCCCTGGTTCCCGTCGGCCAGCATCGACGCGCTGCGGACGCTCGGCTACACGGTCGGCCTGACCGACATCGGCTCGGTGCAGGCGGTGCTGATCGACCAGCGCACCGGCAAGCAGTACGGCGCCGCCGACGCGCGGCGCGAGGGCACGGTGATCGGGCTGCCGCGGCCGCGTTGACCGGCCGGACGCGGGGCCGCCGGTCGGCGGCCCCGCTGCGCACCGACGTCACACGTTGAGCAGCAGGAAGCGCCTTTCCCAGGGGCTGATGACGTCGAAGTACTCGCGGTACTCGGCGTCCTTGATCGCCGCGTAGGTCTCGACGAAGTGTGTGCCGAACAGCTCGGCGAGCGGCTCGCAGCGGCGCATCTGCTCGATCGCGTCGTCGAGGTGGCGCGGCAGCTGGTGCGGCTGCTCGTAGGCGCTGCCCGACAGCGGCTCGCTCGGCGTGATCTGGCCGACCATGCCGAGGTAGCCGCAGGCCAGCGTCGCCGCGGTGACCAGGTACGGGTTGGTGTCGACGCCGGCCAGGCGGTTCTCGACGCGGCGCGACTGCGGGTCCGAGCGCGGCACGCGCAAGCCGCAGGTGCGGTTGTCGTAGCCCCAGCTCAGGTTGATCGGCGCGGACGTGAAGCGCGACAGCCGCCGGTACGAGTTGACGTACGGCGCGAAGAACGGTGTGGCCGCCGGCAGGTACCGCTGCAGCCCGCCGATGAAGTGGAAGAACGCCGCCGACGGCTCCCCGTCGGCGCGGCTGAAGATGTTCGCGCCGGTCACCGCGTCGAGCACGCTCTGGTGCAGGTGCATCGCGCTGCCGGGCTGGCCCTGCATCGGCTTGGCCATGAAGGTGGCGTACATCTGGTGGCGGATCGCCACCTCGCGCACCGTGCGCTTGAACAGGAACACCTGGTCGGCCAGCGCCAGCGGGTCGCCGTGGTCCAGGTTGATCTCCATCTGCGCGGTGCCCATCTCGTGGATCAGCGTGTCCAGCGCGATGCCCTCGGCCTCGCACCAGTCGTACAGCACGTCGAAGATGTCGCCGTACTCGCTGACCGAGTCGATCGAGAAGCTCTGCCGCCCTGCCTCGCTGCGCTGCGTGCGCCCCATCGGCGGCTTCAGCGGGATGTCCTCGTCGGGCTCGATCTGCACCAGGTAGAACTCCATCTCCGGCGCGACCACGGGCTTCCAGCCGCGCTGTTCGTACAACCGCAGCACGCTGCGCAGCACGCTGCGCGGCGACAGCTCGACCGGCGTGCCGTCGAAGCGCACGCAGTCGTGAATGATCTGCGCGGTCGGCTCCTTGGCCCAGGGCACCGGGCGCACCGTCGCGGCGTCGGGCAGCAGCCGCATGTCGGGATCGGCGACCGAGGTGTAGTCCTTCTCCGGGTAGTCGCCGGTGACGGTCATCGTCAGCACCGCCTCGGGCAGCCGCAGCCCGGCGGCGGGGTCGTAGCGGTGGCGCGGCACGATCTTGCCGCGCGCCTGGCCCGACATGTCGGGCGTCAGGCACTCGATCTCGGTGATCTGGCGCTCGTCGAGCCAGCGTTGCACGGCGTCGGGGTCGGTCATGGGCGGCGTCGGGGACGGCTGCGATGGGCCGCGATTGTGCGCCGCCGGCCGGCCGCGCGCCGGCCGATGGTGGTCAGCGCGCGGCGATCACGCGCTGCACCTTGCCGCTGCGCCCATGCGCCGGTGCGTGCCCCGTCTCGTCGACGATGGCCAGCCGACGCAGGCCCAGCGCCGCGGCGTAGGCACGCAGCGCGCGGTGGCAGCGCTCGCGCGCCGCAGCGCTGCGCGCGGCGTCGCCGCCCAGGCGCAGCACCAGCGTGCGCGCGTCGCGCTGACGCAGCTGGAAGTCGAACACGCCGGCGTTGTCCTCGAGCACCGTGGTCAGCGCCAGCGGCAGCAGCGTGACGCGCCGGCCGTCGTCGCCGCGCATGCGCAGCGCGTCGTCGCAACGGCCGACGACCTCGGCGGCGGGCAGCGCGCTGCCGCAGGGGCAAGGCGCGTCGTGCCAGCGCAGGCGGTCGCCGAGGTCGTAGCGGATCAGCGGCTGCACATGGTTGGCCAGGTTGGTCAGCAGCGTGGTGTGCGACAGCTGTCCCGGCGGCACCGGGCGGCCGCGCGCGTCGACCGGCTCGAGGATCACCCAGTCGGTGTTCATGTGCATGCGCCCGTGCGCGCACTCCCAGCCGATCGACAGGAACTCGGAGGCGCCGTAGTGGTCGCGCACGGCGCAGCCGAACTGGCGCGTCAACCGCGCGCGCAGCGCGGCGCCGAGCGTCTCGCCGCCGGTGTCGAGCTCGGCGAGGGTCAGGCGCAACGCGCCGGCGTCGACCGCGTCGCCGAGCATCGACGCGGCGGTCGGGTAGGTCGCCAGCACCGCCGGCTGCCAGGCCTGCAGCTCGGCCAGCAGCGCGTCGAGCGGCTGCAGGATCGAGAAACTGCGCAGCGTCGCGCCCAGCCACGGGTTCAGCCGCCGCAGCCGCTGCAGCGACACGTGGCTCGCGAAGTGGCCGCCGGTGGCCACCACCAGCGCCTGGCGCCGCGCCAGGCGCAGCGGGTCGAACCAGCCGCCGGCGGGCGCGCGGGCGCGACGCAGCCACTCGAGTGCGTCATACACCGCCATCGCCTGCGGGTCCTCCACGAACAGCCCCGGCTCGCCGCTCGAGCCCGAGCTCTCCCACACCGTGTAGCGGCCGAGCCACGCGTCTGCGGCGCGGTCGGGGTCGGCGACGAAGGCACGCAGCGTGTCCAGGCGCAGCGCGGGGTCGGTGACCCAGTCGTCGAAACGCTGCATCAGCGCCGGCTTGGTGACCGCCGGCAGCGCCGCCAGCGGCGTGTGCGCGTCGGCGCCGCGGTGCAGTTGCGCGTACAGGCGCGAGCCGCGCCGCGCCGCGTCGAGCAGCGCCCGCAGGCGCTGCGCCTGCCGCTGCGCCAGCTCGGCGGCGCTCGCGGTGCCGTCGCGCAGCACCTCGCCCATCGCGCGCGCCGACCGCAGCGCGTCGAACGCCGGCGCGCTGCGTTCGGCGGTCGCTGCACCCATGGTGTCGCCGGCCGCGACGGGTCGGCTCAGTCGCCGTCCCCGGCGTCGCCGGCGTCATCGGCCGGCGCCTCGCCGCCGGCCTCCTCGGCCTCGGTGCGATGCACCACGGTGACCGGCACCGGACTGTCGTGCAACAGCGACTGCGACACCGAGCCGATCAGCACGCTGCGCAGCCCGCCGTGACGTTCGGCGCCGATGATCACCGCGTCGCAGCCGTGGCGCTCGGCGATCTCGACGAGCACGGTGGCCGGCTCGCCGCTGGCGACCTCGGTGTCGTAGTCGGCGCCGGCGGCGTCGAGCAGCGCGGCGGCGCCGGCGAGCAGGTCGGCGCCGGCGCCGCGGCGCACCTCGTCGATGACCTCGGGGTCGTGCGCGGTGACGATCTCGTACAGCGTCGGCGTGGCCTGCACGTTGGCCAGCACGAAGCTGGCGTTCAGGCCTTCGTCGCGCAGGCGCAGCGCGTGGCGCACCGCGTCGAGCGAGGTCGGGGTGCCGTCGACGGGCAGCAGGATCTTCATCAAGGGCGGGGCTCCTGGTCGGGCGGATCAGTTGCGGGCGTGCACGCTCTGGCCGAGCATGTCGAGGCTGATCAGTGTGACACCGCGCGGCGTGACGTGGAACCGCGCGGCGTCGGCGGCGGCGTCGAAGCCGGCGACGAAGCCGTCGGGCAGCCGGCAGTGCTTGTCGACGATGCAGCGGCGCAGCCGCACGCCGCGGCCGACGACGACGTCGGGCAGCACCAGCGAGTCCTCGACGAGGCTGCCGTCGCCGACGCGCACCTTCGAGAACAGCACCGAGCGGCGCACCGTCGCGCCGCTGACGATGCAGCCGCTGGACACCAGCGAACTGACCGCCATGCCGCGGCGGTCGTGGTCGTCGAACACGAACTTCGCCGGCGGCAGCTGCTTCTGCAGGCTGAGGATCGGCCACGCGTCGTCGTACAGGTTCAGCTCGGGCACCACGTGCGTGAGGTCCATGTTCGCCTCGTAGTACGCGTCGAGCGTGCCGACGTCGCGCCAGTACGGCACGTCGCCGACCATGTTCACGCAGCTGTCGGCGAAGCGGTGCGCGTGCACGCGGCCCTGCGCGACCAGGCGCGGGATCAGGTCGCGGCCGAAGTCGTGGCTCGACGTGTCGTCGAGCGCGTCGCGCTGCAGTTCGGCCACCAGCAGTTCGGCGTCGAACAGGTAGATGCCCATGCTGACCAGCGCATGCGTCGGCCGCCCCGGCATCGGCGCGGGCCGCGCCGGCTTCTCGGCGAACTCGACCACGCGCTGTCCGGCGTCGACGGCCATCACGCCGAACTCGCTCGCCGACTCCAGCGGCGCCTCGGTGCAGGCCACGCTGACCGCCGCGCCGCGGCGCATGTGCTCGGTGAGCATCAGCGCGTAGTCCATCTTGTAGACGTGGTCGCCGGCGAGCACCAGCACCAGCCGCGCGCGCGACTCGCGCAGCAGGTCCAGGTTCTGGAACACCGCGTCGGCGGTGCCACGGTACCAGGTCTCGCCCTGCTGCTGCTGCGCAGGCACGACGTCGATGAACTCGCCCAGGCTGATCTCGAGGAAGCCCCAGCCGCGCTCGATGTGGCGGATCAGGCTCTGCGCGCGGTACTGCGTGAGCACCGCGACGCGGCGGATGCCCGAGTTGATGCAGTTCGACAGCGCGAAGTCGATGATCTTCAGCTTGCCGGCGAACGGCACGGCCGGCTTGGCGCGAAAGTCGGTGAGTTGCTTCAGGCGCGAGCCGCGCCCGCCGGCGAGCACCACCGCGAAGGTCTGCTGCGCCAGGTGCGCCGGCAGGTCGTCGCGCGGCGCGCCGCTGCGGCTGCGGTAGTCGAAATCCCCGGAATGCGCACCCTGAGCGACCACGTCGTACCCTCCGCCGGCATCGCCCGGCCTGCGCTGCGCGAGCCGGCGCAGCACCATCAACCTTAGGCCCGGCGCGCCCGTGACACTTGCTCCAGGTCAAGCCGGACCGCGGAACGCGGGGGCGCCGAGGCGTCGGACCACGGGTTGACTGAAGTCAAGTCGATCCTGTTACCGCACTGCAACATCTCGACGCACCGACATCGTCGCGACCGCCACTGCGGCGACACTGCCGGTCTCGCCATCGCGACCACATCCTGCATCGCCCGCCATGAGCATTCGCAACCTCGATTCCCTGTTCGACCCGGCCTCGGTGGCCGTCATCGGCGCGTCGCAACGCCCGGGCAGCGTCGGCGCGACCGTCTGGCGCAACCTGCACGGCAGCTTCCGCGGCGCCCTGTACCCGGTCAACCCCAAGCTCACCGAGCTCGACGGCGTGCCGGTGGCCGCCAGCGTCGCGGCGCTGGCGCACGCGCCCGAGCTGGCGGTGATCTGCACGCCGGCGGCCACGGTGCCGGGGCTGATCGGCGAGCTCGGCGCGCGCGGCACGCGCGCCGCGGTGGTCATCACCGCCGGGCTCGACGCGCAGCAGAAGCAGGCCGTGCTCGACGCCGCGCGCCCGCACCTGCTGCGCGTGCTGGGCCCCAACTGCATCGGGCTGGTGTCGCCGCACATCGGGCTGAACGCCAGCTTCGCGCACCTGGGCGCGTCGCCCGGCGACATCGCCTTCGTCAGCCAGTCGGGCGCGCTGATGACGGCGCTGCTCGACTGGGCGCACGCGCGCCAGATCGGCTTCTCGCATTTCGCCTCGCTCGGCGACAGCGCCGATGTCGACTTCGGCGACATGCTCGACTACCTGGCCAGCGACGCGAAGACGCGCGCGATCCTGATGTACGTCGAGTCGGTCAGCTCGCCGCGCAAGTTCATGTCGGCGGCGCGCGCCGCGGCGCGCAACAAGCCGGTGATCCTGGTGAAGGCCGGGCGTTCGAGCGCGGGCCAGGCCGCGGCGCGCTCGCACACCGGCGCCCTGGCCGGGTCGGACCTGGTTTTCGACGCCGCCGTCTCGCGCGCCGGCATGCTGCGCGTGGACACGCTGCTCGAGCTGTTTCTCGCCGCCGAGACGCTGGCGCGCTTCCGCGGCCGCGTGCTCGGCGCCGACCCCGACGAGCACCTGTCGCGCGTGTTCGTCCTGACCAACGGCGGCGGCGCCGGCGTGATGGCCGCCGACGCCGCGGCGCAGCTCGGGCTGGGGCTGGCGCCGCTGGACGCGGCCACGATCGAGCGCATGGACGCGAAGCTTCCGGCCAACTGGTCGCGCGGCAACCCGGTGGACATCATCGGCGACGCGCCGGCGCAGCGCTACGTCGAAGCGCTGCAGGCGCTGCTCGCCGACCCCGCCGGCGCACCGGTGCTGTTCATCCACGCGCCCACCGCGATCGTGCCGGCCGCGGAGATCGCGCACGCGCTGCTGCCGCTGGCCAAGCGCAACCCGGCGCGGCTGCTCAGCTGCTGGCTCGGCGACACCGCGGTGGTGCAGGCGCGGCGGCTGTTCCGCGACGCCGGCATCCCCAGCTACGACACTCCCGAAGAGGCGGTGCGCGCCTGGCAGATGCTGGTGCAGTACCGCCACCACCAGGCGCAGCTGATCGAGGCGCCGCCGGCGCAGGCCGGCGACGCCGCGGTCGACGTCGCCGCGGCGCGCGCCGTGATCGCCGACGCGCTCGCTGCCGGGCGCGAGATGCTCACCGAGCCCGAGGCCAAGGCGGTGCTCGCGGCGTACCGCATCCCGGTGGTCGAGACGCGCGCCGTGGCTGGCGAGCCCGACGCGGTCGTTGCCGCCGCCGAGGCGATCGGCTGGCCGGTGGCGCTGAAGATCCTGTCGGCGCAGATCTCGCACAAGAGCGACGTCGGCGGCGTCGCGCTGAACCTGGCGACGGCCGACGAACTGCGCGCGGCGCTGGCGTCGATGCTCGAGCGCGTGCGCCGGCTGCGCCCCGACGCGACGATCGACGGCGTGACGGTGCAGGCCATGGTGCGCCGCGGCCACGCGCGCGAGCTGATCGTCGGCGCCAGCGTCGACGAGGTGTTCGGCCCGACGATCCTGTTCGGCGCCGGCGGCACCGCGGTCGAGCTGCTCGCCGACCGCGCGATCGCGCTGCCGCCGCTGAACGTGCCGCTGGCGCGCGCGCTGGTCGACCGCACGCGCGTCGCGCGCATGCTGCAGGGCTTCCGCGACACGCCGGCGGCCGACCGCGACGCGCTGCACCGCGCGCTGGTCGCGGTGTCGCAGCTGGTGGCCGACCACGCCGAGGTCGCCGAACTCGACATCAATCCGCTGCTGGTCGACGAGCAGGGGGTGATCGCGCTGGACGCGCGCGTGCGCGTCGGCGCCAAGACGCCGGGCGGCGCGGCGCGTTTCGCGATCCGCCCGTACCCGGCCGAGCTGGTCGAGACGATCGCGTGGAACGGACGCACGCTGACGCTGCGCCCGATCCGCCCCGAGGACGAGGCGCAGCACCTGGAGTTCCTGCAGCACCTCGCCCCCGAGGACATCCGCATGCGCGTGTTCTACAGCCGGCGCAACATCGAGCGCAGCGAGCTCGCGCGGCTGACGCAGATCGACTACGCGCGCGAGATGGCGTTCGTCGCCACCGCCCCCGACGCCGACGGCAACGAGCAGACGCTGGGCATCGTGCGCGCGGTCGCCGACCCCGACAACGTCGACGCCGAGTTCGGCATCATCGTGCGCTCCGACCTGAAGGGCGCGGGGCTGGGCGAGCGGCTGCTGCACAAGATGATCACCTACCTGCGCGCGCACGGCACGCGCCGGCTGGTGGCCACCGTGCTCGTCGAGAACGTGCGCATGCTCGACCTGGCGCGCACGCTGGGCTTCACCGTCGGCGCCGCGGTGCCCGGCGACGACACGCGCGAGATCCAGCTGATGCTGTGATGGCCGGCACCGCGCCGCACGCCGAGCCGGTCTTCGTCGCACGCGGCCTGACCAAGGTCTACGGCGAAGGCGACACCGCGGTGCACGCGCTGCGCGGCGTCGACCTGGAGATCCGCCGCGGCGAGTTCGTCGTGCTGCTCGGCGCGTCGGGCAGCGGCAAGTCGACGCTGCTGAACATCCTCGGCGGGCTGGACAACGCCAGCGGCGGCGTCGCGCGCTGGCACGACCACGACCTGACGGTGGCCGGCGACGCCGAGTTGACGCGCTACCGGCGCGAGCACGTGGGCTTCGTGTTCCAGTTCTACAACCTGATCCCCAGCCTGACGGCGCGCGAGAACGTCGCGCTGGTCACCGACCTCGCCGACGACCCGATGGAGCCGGCCGACGCGTTGCGCCTGGTCGGCCTGGGCGAGCGGCTCGACCACTTCATCTCGCAGCTGTCGGGCGGCGAACAGCAGCGCGTGGCGATCGCGCGCGCGATCGCCAAGCGCCCCGACGTGCTGCTGTGCGACGAGCCCACCGGCGCGCTCGACTGCGCCACCGGCATCGTCGTGCTGCAGGCCATCGAGCGCGTCAACCGCGAGCTCGGCACGACGACGATCGTGATCACGCACAACGCGCCGATCGCCGGCATCGCCGACCGCGTGCTGCGGCTGGCCGACGGGCGCATCGTCGAGGAGCGGGTCAACGCGCACAAGGTCGCGGCCGAGACGCTGTCGTGGTGAGGGCCCGTTGAAGGCGATCGACATCAAGCTGTGGCGCGACCTCGCGCGGCTGCGCGCGCAGGTGCTGACCATCGCCGTCGTCGTCGCGATCGGCGTGGCCGGGTTCGTCGGCATGTTCTCGGTGCACGCGTCGCTGCAGTCGTCGCGCGACGCCTTCTACCGCGACAACCGCCTCGCCGACGTGTTCGCCGCCGTGAAACGTGCGCCGCTGTCGCTGCGCGAGCGGCTGGCGACGGTCGACGGCGTCGCCGAGGTCAAGCTCGAGGTGCTGTTCGACGCGCAGGTCGACGTCGCCGGCGTCGACGCGCCGGTGACCGGGCGCTTCATCGGGCTGGACCTCGCGCGCGTGCACGCCGGTCGCCAGGGGCTGAACGCGCTGACGCTCAAGAGCGGGCGCTGGCCCGAGGCCGACGGCACGCTCGAGGCGGTGGTCAGCGACCGCTTCGCGGTGGCGCGCGGCCTGTCGCCCGGCGACACGGCGCGCGCGATCCTCAACGGCAAGCTCGAGCGCGTGCGCGTGGTCGGCACCGTGGCCACGCCCGAGTACGTGTTCGCCACGCGCGGCGGCGCGCCCGACGACGCGTACTTCGGCATCTGGTGGATCGACGCCGAGCGCATGGCGCACGCCTTCGACATGGACGGCGCGTTCAACCAGCTCGCGCTGCGGCTGGACGCCGGCGCAACGGCCGACGCGGTGATCGAACGGGTCGACCGCCTGCTCGAGCCCTACGGCGCGATCGGCGCGGTGGCGCGCGACGAGCAGATGTCGGCGCAGATCGTCGACGACGAGCTGGCGCAGCTGAAGGTGATGGGCACGGTGCTGCCGGCGATCTTCCTCGCGGTGGCGATGTTCATCCTCAACGTCGTGCTCAGCCGCCAGGTGGCGACGCAGCGCGGCCAGATCGCGGCGCTGAAGGCGCTGGGCTACGGCGACGGCGCGATCGGCTGGCACTACGTGAAGCTGGCGATCGTCGTCGCCGGCATCGGCGTGGTCGCCGGGCTCGCGCTGAGCGTGGTCATCGGCCGCCTGATGCTGGGGCTGTACGACGAGGTGTTCCGCTTCGGCCGCCTGGCCTACGTGACCACGCCCTGGCTGGTGGGCGTGTCGGCGGTGATCTCGGCGGCGGCCGCGGCGCTCGGCGCCTGGACCGCGATCCGCGCGGTGGTGCGCCTGAAGCCGGCGCAGGCGATGCAGCCGCCGGCGCCGCCGGTGTACCGTCCGACGCTGGTCGAGCGCCTGGGTTTCGGCCGCCACGTCGGCGCCGCCGCGCTGATGGTGATCCGCAACCTCGAGCGCCGGCCGCTGCGCGCCGCGCTGACCGTCACCGGCATCGCGCTGGCGGTGGCGCTGCAGATCTCGGGCGCGTTCTGGCTCGACGCGATCGCGCACATCGTCGACGTGCAGTTCCGCCAGGTGCAGCAGGGCGACGTGCTGGTCGACTTCCACCAGCCGGTGTCGACCACCGTGGTGCGCGAACTGCGGCGACTGCCGGGCGTGATCGACGCCGAGGGCTACCGCATGGAGCCGGTGCGCGTGCGGCTGCGCGGCCGCGCCGAGGACACGCTGCTGTCGGGCTTCGCGCCCGACGCGCAACTGATGCGCGTCGTCGACGAGCAGCGCGGTGCGGTGGCGATGCCGGCGCAGGGCGTGGTGCTGTCGGGGCTGCTGGCGCGTGCGCTCGACGCGCGCGTCGGCGACCGCGTCGAGGTCGAGTTCCGGCTGTGGAACCGCACGCGCGCCGAGGTCGAGGTGGTCGACGTCGTGCACACGATGTTCGGCAAGCAGCTGTACATGGCGCTGGAGGCGATGAACCGGCTGGCGCGTGACGGCGACGGCGTCGCCGACGCGGCGCTGCAGGTCGACCCGCGCCGCATGGGCGAGTTCTGGGCCGCGGTGAAGGCCGCGCCGGCGATCAACGCGGTGTTCGACAAGGCCGGCACGATGGTCGCGTTCGACGAGACGACCTCGCGCAACATGGGCGTGTTCAGCGGCATCCTCACCGTGTTCGCGATCGCGATGGCGGTGGGCATCATCTACAACGCGGCGCGCATCGCGCTGAGCGAGCGCGCCTGGGAGCTGGCCAGCCTGCGCGTGCTGGGCATGACGCGCGGCGAGGTCTCGGTGCTGCTGCTCGCCGAACTCGGCGCCGAGCTGCTGCTGGCGCTGCCGGTGGGTGCGGCGCTGGGCTGGGCGCTGGCGACGCTGCTGATGCGGCTGATGTCGTCGGACAACATCGACTTTCCGGTGGTGATCGAACCGTCGACCTACGCGGTGGCGGCGCTGACGGTGCTCGCGGCGGGCGTGGCCAGCGCGCTGCTGGTGCGCCGCCACGTCGACCGCCTGGACCTGGTCGCGGTGCTGAAGGTGCGCGAATGAATGCGACGATGAAGAAGAACGGCAGGCCCCGCGTCACGCGCTGGGCCGGTGCGGCGGCGCTGGTCGCCGCGGTGGTGGCGCTGGGCTGGTGGGCCTTCGAGCCGCGGCCGCTGCGCGTCGAGACCGCCACCGTCGCGCTCGGGCGCTTCGAGCAGGCGATCGAGGAGGACGGCCGGCTGCGCCTGAAGGAACGCTACCTGGTCGCCGCGCCGACCGCCGCCGAGCTGGCGCGCCCGACGCTCCAGGTCGGCGACGCGGTCGAGGCCGGCCAGGTCGTCGCGACGCTGGTGCCGGTGGCGCCGCAGATGATCGACGTGCGCACGCGCAATGTGCTGCAGCAGCGCGTGGGCAGCGCCGGCGCGGCGCGCAGCGCCGTCGCGGCGCAGGTCGCGCGGCTCGAGACCGCGCTGGTGCAGGCGCGGCTCGAGGCCGACCGCGCACGCCAGCTGGCCAGCGACAACTTCATCGCCGCGTCGGCACGCGACCAGGCGGTGCTCGCGGAGCAGGCGGCGCAGCGCGCGCTCGACGCCGGCCGCGCCGAGCTGCGCGCCGCCGACTTCGCGCTCGCCGAGGCACGCGCCGCGCTCGGCCGCGCCGATCCGACCGCGGCGCCCGCGGCCGGGCGCTGGGACCTGCGGAGCCCGGTGGCCGGGCGCGTCGTGAAGCTGCACCTGGACAGCGCGGCGCCGGTGGCCGTGGGCCAGCCGCTGCTCGAGATCGGCGACACCGGCGCGCTCGAGGCGGTGGTCGACGTGTTGTCGGGCGACGCGCTGCGCATCGCACCCGGGGCGGCGGTGTCGCTGTCGCTGGGCGCCGGCGCGCCGACGCTGCCCGGGCGCGTCGCGCGCATCGAGCCGGTGGCGTTCACCAAGGTCTCGGCGCTGGGCATCGAGGAGCAGCGCGTCAACGTGATCGTCGACCTCGACGCCGACGCCGCGCGCGGCGCGCCGGCGCTGGGCGACGGCTTCCGCGTCGACGCGCGCATCGTCGTCGCGGCGCAGGACCGCGCGCTGCTGGTGCCCAGCGCGGCGCTGGTGCGCGACGGCGCGCGCTGGCGCGTGTTCGTCGTCGAGGGGGGTCGCGCGCGCTCGCGCGAGGTCGCGCTGCGCGAACGCAACGCCGATGCCGCCTGGCTCGACGGCGGCGTGCGCGAAGGCGAGACCGTGCTGCTCTATCCCGGCAGCACGATGCGCGACGGGCAGCGGGTGCGCGCGCGCGACTGACCCCCGCGGCGGGGCGCCGGTGGTCGATCCGACCGGTTTGACCATCGTCAAGGGTGCGTCACGCGGCGATGGCACAGTCGCGCGGTTCGCACGCCGACCACGCCGACAGAAGCACGATGCGCATCGCCCCGATCGCGACACGCTGCCGCCTCCACCGCTGACCGCGACGATGCTGCCGCGCGTCGTGACCGTTCTGTACCTGGCGTACCTCGTCACGCCGATCGCGCTGCTGTTCGTCGGCTCGTTCGGCGACCTGTGGCTCAACACGCTGCTGCCCACCGGCTTCACCGGCCGCTGGTACCGCGAGGTCGCCAACGACCCGAGCTTTCGCCGCGCCTTCGCCGCCAGCCTGCTCGTCGGCGGCGTCACCTGCGCCGCCTGCCTGGCCATCGGCCTGCCGCTGGCGTACGCGGTGTTCCGCGCGCGCAGCCCGCGCATCCGCGCCTTCGCGAGCGCGCTGTACCAGTTGCCGGTGGCGCTGCCGCCGCTGGTGCTGGCGTTCGGCTTCATCCTCGTGTTCTCGTCGGACCAGCTGCCGTGGCTGGGCAGCGTGTGGCTGCTGATCGCCGGCCACATCGTGCTCGGCCTGCCTTACTTCCTGCAGGCCGTCGTGGCCGACATGCAGCGCCTGGGGCTGCACGTGCTCGAGGAGGCGGCCGAATCGCTCGGCAGCAGCGGGGTGCAGCGCTTCTTCCACATCGTGCTGCCGTCGCTGCGGCACTCGATCCTGTCGGGGCTGATCGTCGTCGCGGCGCTGTCGATCGGCGAGTTCCAGTTCTCGAACCTGGTCGCCGGCTTCCTCAACCGCACCTACCCGGTGGTGCTGCTGCAGGCGTTCTACGGGGCCACCGGCTTCGCCTGCGCGGCCACGGTGATCCTGCTGGTGCTGGCGCTCGCCGCATCGGTGGGCGGTGCGCTGTCGACGCAGCGCGCGACGCGCCTCGCGCTGAGGACCCGCTGAGGACCCACCGATGCCCGTGGCCGTCGAACTCGACCGCGTGACCTACCGCTACCCCGGTGGCAAGGCCGGCATCTTCGACCTCACGCTGCAGCTGCAGCAAGGCGAACTGGTGGTTTGCATCGGCCCGTCGGGCTGCGGCAAGACCACGCTGCTCAAGCTCATCGCCGGCTTCTTCCGCCCCGAGTCGGGCGTGGTGCGGCTGGGCGGGCAGGACATGACGCACACCAGCGTGGCCTCGCGTGGCTGCGGCATCGTGTTCCAGTCGTACGCGCTGTTCCCGCACATGCGCGTGTGGGAGAACGTCGCGTACCCGCTGCGCGTGCGCGGCATCGACGTCGCGCAGCGCCGCCGCCGCGCCGACGAGATGCTCGAGATGGTGGGCTTGGCCGGCATGGCCGAGCGGCTGCCGGCGCAGCTGTCGGGCGGACAGCAGCAGCGCGTCGCGCTGGCGCGCGCGCTGGCCTTCGAGCCGAAGGCGCTGCTGCTCGACGAACCGCTGTCGGCGCTCGACGCCGCCACGCGCGTGGCGATGCGCGACGAGGTGCGTCGCATCCAGAAGATGCAGAACATCGCCGCGCTGCTGATCACACACGACCAGGACGAGGCGCTGTCGCTGGCCGACCGCATCGCGGTGCTGAAGGACGGCCGGCTGGTGCAGTGCGACACGCCGGCGGCGATCTACGACCGCCCGGTCGACGGCTTCGTCGCCGGCTTCGTCGGCCGCGCCAACGTGCTCGAAGGCCGCGCCGCCGGCCCCGAGCACGGCGACTTCGCGCTCGGGCGGCTGCGCACACCGCCGCACGGGCTGCGCGACGGCGCGCCGCTGAAGGCGCTGATCCGTCCCGAACGGCTCGAGCCGCTGGCCGACGGCGCCGGCGACGACACCAACGTGTTCGAGGTGCGCGTGCTGAAGGATCGCTTCTTCGGCGCCACGCGGCAGCTCGACCTGTCCATCGGCGAGGCGGTGCTCAAGCTCGAGACCACCTCGCGCGCGGCGCTGTCGCGGGTGCGCATCCCGGTGGCGGCGGTTCAGTTCCTGTCCAACCCCTGAAGCGAAGGAGATCGTGATGAGCACGCGCAGACATGTGCTGGTGGCCGGTGCGCTGGCCGCCGTGGGCGCACCGTTGTGGGCGCAGCAGAACGTGACCAACTCGCCCGAGCTGTACCCGGGCGAAAAGGCGCTGTACGAGGCGGCGCGCAAGGAAGGCATGGTCGTCAGCTTCGACACCGGGCCGACCTGGGCCAACTGGGCGGCGCAGTTCCGCGCCTTCAAGAACCGCTACCCCGAGGTCGAGATCGTCTACAACGACCTCGGCTCGGCGGCCACCGTGGTCGCGCTCGACAAGGCGCGCAACCGCCCGCAGGCCGACACCGCGTACTACTTCGCCGCCTCGGCGGTCGACGCCGCCGACAAGGGGCTGGTCGCGCCGTTCAAGCCGGTCAACTTCGACAAGCTGCCCGACGTGTTCCGCCACCCCGAGGGGCGCTGGTTCACGATCCACTCGCTGACCATCGCCTTCATCGTCAACACCAAGCTGGTGAAGAACGTGCCGCAGTCGTGGGCCGACCTGCTCAAGCCCGAGTACAAGAACACCGTCGTCTACCTCGACCCGCGCTCGACCGGCGTCGGCCAGGTGCTGACCTTCGCCGCCAACTTCGGCAACGGCGGCGACATGAACAACGTCAAGCCCGGGCTCGACTACCTGGGCCGGCTGCACCAGGCCGGCAACGTGCTGCGCGTTCTCGGCACCACGCCGTACGCGCAGTTCGTCAAGGGCGAGATCCCGATCTGGATCTCGTACGAGAACGACGGCCTGAAGGCGAAGTACACCGACGGCCTCGGCGACGCGGTCGCCGTGGTGATCCCGAAGGAGGCGTCGGCGGCGGCGCCGTACGGCATCAGCCTGGTCGACAAGGGGCCGAACCCGAATGCCGGCAAGCTGTGGCTGAACTTCGTGATGAGCGACTTCGGCCAGGGCATCTTCGCCGAGGGCTTCGTGCGCCCGAGCGTGCCCGGCGTCGCGCTGCCGGCCAGCGTGGCCGACAAGATGCCGGCCGCGCCGCAGGTGCGCCCGCTCGACGTGCGCGCCGCGGCGGCGAAGAAGGCCGAGATCGACCAGGGGTACGTCACGGCCACCGGGGTGCGATGAGCCCGCCCCCGAAGCGGACGGCGGCCGCCTACCCCACGGGTCGGGCAGGAGCCCTGGCGGACCCCGTGCCGCGACGCCAGCGCACCGGCCGAGCCGGATGCGCGGCGTCGGCCTGGCCGGGGCGCGGCGACGCGGGTCGGGCGGCCGACGGGTTCGGTGCCGACGCGGCGGCGCACGAGTCATGAACCGCGCCACGTTCGCGCTGCTCGCGGCGCCGGCGGTGCTGCTGCTGGCACTGTTCTTCGCGCTGCCGGTGGCGGCCGTCGTCGTCGACGCGCTGAGCGAGGGGCTCGACGCGTTCGCGCGCGTCGTCGCGATGCCCACGTTCTGGCCGTCGCTGCTGGGCAGCGCGGTGCTGACACTGGTGGCGTCGACGCTGTCGCTGGCGGTCGGCGTCGCGGTGGCGCTGCACCTGTCGCGCATGGACGAGCGCCGGCGCACGCTGCTGGCGTTCGTGATCGCGCTGCCGCTGACCTTCTCCGGGCTGATCGTCGCCTACGGCTTCATCCTGACCTACGGCCGCGCCGGCCTGGTGACGCAGCTGCTGGCGCTGGCCGGCGCCGACGCCGCGGTGCTCGGCAAGGCGCTGTTCACGCCCACCGGCCTGGCGTTCGCGTCGTCGTACTACCTGATCCCGCGTGTGGTGATGGGCGTGCTGCCGGTGTTCGTCAACTTCGACCGCGCGCAGCTCGAGGTGGCGCAGTCGCTGGGCGCGACGCCGGCACAGGCGTTCCGCCAGGTGATGCTGCCGCAACTCGCGGCACCGGTCGTCGCCAGCGGCTGCCTGATCGCCGCGGTGGTGTTCGGCGCCTACGGCACCGCGCTGGCGCTGGTGGGCACGCGGCTCGAGATCCTGCCGCTGCAGCTGTACAGCCTGATCTCGGAGACCGGCTCCGACTTCCCCGCGGCGGCGGCGCTGGCGCTGCTGATCACCGCGGCGTGTTCGACGATCATGACCGTCGGCGCCTGGTTCGGCGCGCGGCACGAGAGGCACCTGTGACGCCGCCGCTGCCGCCTGCCGTGCAGGCGCTGGTCGACGAGGTCGCGCGCCGCCAGCGACAGCGCCCGCTGCGCGTGCCGGTGGGCGTGATCGGCCCGCGCGCGGCGACGCCGGCGCAGGTGGCCGCGGCGCACGCGGTCGGCCACGGCATCGCGTGCATGGGCCTGGCGCTGGTGTGCGGCGGCCGCGCCGGCGTGATGGAAGGCGCCTGCCGCGGCGCCGCCGAAGTCGGCGGCGTCGCCATCGGCGTGCTGCCCGACGCCGACCCGGCCGAGGCCAACGCCTACGCCACCGTGGTGCTTGCCACCGGCATCGGCGAGGCGCGCAACGCGGTCATCGCGCGCGCCGCGCTGTGCCTGGTGGCGATCGGCGACAACTTCGGCACGCTCAGCGAGGTCGCCTTCGGCCGCCAGTTCGGCAAGCTGGTGGTCGGGCTCGAGGGCGCGGCGCGCGTCGACGGCGTCGTGCACGTCGACACGCCCGCGGCGGCGCTCGAGCAGGTCGCGCGCTGCGCGCTCGCCGCACCGCGCTGAGGCCGGCGCGTCGAGGCCGGCGCGCTCAACGCATCTTCGACGGCAGCGCGATCGTCTCGCCGGCGACCATGAAGCGCCCCCGGCCGCGGTGGTGCAGCGTGCGCGGGTCGCTGGCGCGCGGGTCGATCCAGGCCTGCACGACCTCGAGCACGAACAGCCCGTAGCGGTTGACCGCCCGGGTGTCGGCGACGCGGCACTCCAGGTTCGCCCAGCACTCGCCGACCAGCGGCGCCGCGACCTGCGACGCCGGCACGGGCGTCAGGCCGAACCGGGCGAACTTGTCGACGCGCGCGCCGCTGGTGTTCCCGCAGCCGACCACGGCCGCCGCGAGGTCGACGGCGGGGACGTTCAGCGTGCACTCGCGCGTGCGGCGCAGCGCCGCGAAGCTGTGGTCGCGGTCGCTGACCACGCAGGCCACCAGCGGCGGCTCGAACTCGAGCATCGTGTGCCACGACAGCGTCATCACGTTGGCGCGGCCGCGGTGCATCGTGGCCAGCAGCAGCACCGGGCCCGGTTCGAGCAGGCCGTAGACCTTGGACAGCGGACAGGCTCGCTTGCGCATCGCGTTGGGCTGGGTCGCCGCGGGCGAGGATGCGACCCCTCGCCGGTATCGACGCCGCGGATCTTCGCCCGTTCGCCCCAAGGCACAAGCCTTCGCATCGTGGGGATTGACCGACCTGGAGGCGCAGGCACCAATGCGGCACCGCGCTCGGCAGGCGCGGCCACACGCACAGGAGGCAACATGCAACGTTCCCCGGTGGTCTCGTTCGCGGCGACCTGCATCGCCGCGCTGGCCCTGGCCGGCGGCGCCCTCGCGCAGTCGCCGTACACGGTGGTGATGAGCGGGCTCGACAACCCGCGCGGCATGGCGTTCGCGCCGAACGGCGCGCTGCACGTGGCCGAAGCCGGCCGCGGCGGCGACGGCAACTGCGTCGTCGGCGGCCCCGGCGAGCTGCGCTGCTTCGGCCGCAGCGGCGCCGTTTCGCGGCTGTGGCGCGGCCAGCAGTCGCGCGTGGCCGAGGGATTCGAGTCGCACGCGCTGCCCGACGGCTCGGCGGCCAGCGGCCCGACCGACGTCTCGTTCCTGGGCATCGGCGGCGCCTACGTCACGATGGGGCTCGGCGGCGACGCGGCGTTCCAGCAGGCGCTGGGGGGCACCTACAGTGGCACGCTGCTGCACCTGGCCGCCAGTGGCCGGTGGCGCGTGGTGGCCGACGTGCTGGCCCACGAGGCGGCCGCGAACCCGGGCGGCGGCGCGGTCGACTCGAACCCCTACGGCGTGCTGGCCGAGCCGGGGGGCCGGCTGGTCGTCGACGCCGGCGCGAACGCGCTGCTGCGCGTCGCCGCCGACGGCGCGGTCGAGACGCTGGCGGTGTTTCCCGCGCTGCCCAACCCGACCCCGGTCGGCCCGCCGATGATCGAACCCGTGCCCACCAGCGTCGCGCGCGGCCCCGACGGCGCGCTGTACGTCGGCCTGCTCACCGGGTTCCCGTTCGTGCAGGGCGTCGCCGGCGTCTACCGCGTCGTGCCGGGGCAGGCGCCCGCGGTGCACTGCACCGGGTTCAAGGCGATCACCGACCTGGCGTTCGCGCCGGGTGGCGACCTGTACGTCGTCGAACACGCCACCGGCGGGATGTTCTTTGCACCCAACTCGGGGCAGCTGACGCGCGTCGCGCCCGACTGCGCCCGCACGACGGTGCTCGTTGGGCTCGACCGACCGACGTCGGTCGCGGTCGACCGCGACGGCACGGTGTACGTGACCAACCACGGCATCACCGCCGGCCTCGGCGAGGTGCTGCGCGTCGCCCCCTGAAGCGCACGGGCGCGCACGGGGCGCCGCGCGTTCACGCCGGTGCCGCGTCGCCGAGCGCCTCGTCGCCGTACTCGGTGGCGAACGCGCCGGCCTGCAGGCCCTGCTCGCGCAGCCAGCGCACCATCGCCGCCTCGTGGCCGTGCGTGACGATCACGCGCGGCGCCCCGGTGGCGGCGATCGCGCGCTGCAGTCCGGGCCAGTCGGCGTGGTCCGACAGGGCGAAGCCGCGGTCCAGCGCCTGGCGCCGGCGCGCGCCGCGCAGGTGCATCCACCCGCTGGCGAACGCGTCGCTGAACTCGCCGAGGCGCTGCAGCCAGGCGCTGCCGCGCACCGACGGCGGCGCGACCACCAGCGCGCGGCGCAGGTCGGCCGCTGGCAGCACCTGCACCGCGTGCGTCGGCGGCAGCGCCACGCCGTGCGCGCGGTACGCCGCGTTCACCGCGTCGAGCGCGCCGTGCACGACGATCGGGCCGATGCCGGCGTCGACGCCGGCCAGCAGCCGCTGCGCCTTGCCGAAGCTGTAGGCCAGCAGCAGGCTCGCGCGGCCGGCCGCGGCGTTGGCGGCCCACCAGGCGTCGATGTCGGCGAACACTTCGGCCTGCGGTCGCCAGCGGTACAGCGGCAGCCCGAACGTGCACTCGGTGACGAACACGTCGCAGCGCTGCGGCTCGAACGCGTCGCAGGTCGGGTTCGCCTCGTCGTGGGCGCTGAGGAAGTAGTCGCCCGAGACCACCCACACGCGCCCGCGGTGCTCGAGACGCACCTGCGCCGCGCCGAGCACGTGGCCCGCCGGGTGCAGGCTCAGGCGCACGCCGCGGTGCTCGACCACCTCGCCCCAGGCCAGCGTCTGCAGCGCGATGCCCTCGCCGAGCCGCGCGCGCAGCACGCCGGCGCCGGCGGCCGAGGCCAGGTAGTGCGCGTGACCGCGGCGTGCGTGGTCGGCGTGGGCGTGCGTGATCACCGCGCGCTCGACCGGGCGCCAGGGGTCGATGTGGAAGTCGCCCGCCGGGCAGTACAGGCCCTGCGGGCGAACGACCACCAGGTCGTCGCCGCGAGGCGCCTCGGGAGCCGTCGAGGTCGCGTGCACCGCTTGATGGTACGGGCGGGGCGCGTCGGCGCGCTTATGCTCGCCGTGTCTCGCCACCGCCCGCATCGCACCGTGTCCGCCACCGACCCCCACCGACCGCCCCCGCCGCTGGAGCCGGAGCAGATCTTCTTCAGCCCGCGCGGACGCATCGCGCGGCGCACCTGGTGGCTGTACGGCGTCGGTGCGATACTGGGCATCGGCGTGCTGCTGACCGCGCTGCTGCGCATCGCCGGCATGGCGCCCGACCCGGCCGCCGCCGTCGTCACGCTGGTGCTGCTGTGGCCGTCGCTGGCGATCTCGATCAAGCGCTGGCACGACCGCGACAAGTCGGCGTGGTGGGTGCTGGTTGGCCTGATCCCGGTGATCGGCGGACTGTGGCTGCTGATCGAGAACGGGTTGATGCGCGGCACCCGGGGGCCGAACCGCTACGGCGACGACCCGCTGGCCCGACGGGCCCGCTGACGCGCGCGCCCGGCGCGCGCAGCGTCAGTACCGCCCGCCGATCCCGGCCACGCGCAGGTAGGTGCGCGCGACCCAGGCGACGAAGCCGCGCTGCAGCACCGCCCACCAGCCGCGCGGCAACGCGGGGTGCGTGACCTCGCGCGACGCGGCCACCGCGCGCTCGATCTCGCCGGCCAGCTCGCGCGTGAAACCCTGGTCGCGCACGATCACGTTGGCCTCGAGGTTGAGCAGCAGCGACATCGGGTCGATGTTCGAGCTGCCGACGGTGGCCCAGTCGTCGTCGACCAGCGCCACCTTGGCGTGCAGGAACGCCGCCTGGTACTCGTGGATGTGCACGCCGCGCGACAGCAGTTCGGTGTACAGCGAGCGCGCGGCCATGCCGGCGATGCGGTAGTCGACCTTGCCCTGCAGCAGCAGGCGCACGCGCACGCCGCGGCGCACCGCGTCGCGCAGCGTGCGGCGGAACACGCGCCCGGGGTAGAAGTACGGGCTGACCAGGTCGATGCGCGTGCGCGCGCGGCGGAACGCGTCGATGTAGCTGCGCTCGATCGCGCGGCGCTGGCGCAGGTTGTCGCGCACCACGAAGGCGGCGAGCATCGGCGCGTCGGGGCTGTCGGCGAGCACGCTGTCGCCGGCAACGATGCGCACCTCGCGCAGCATCGAACGCACGCGCGCCAGCGGCGCGCCGCTACGTGCGACGGCCAGCATCTGGTCCGACCACTCGTGACCGAACGACGCGCGATGCCACACCGCCTGCGCCGTCTGCAGCACCGGCGCGACCACCGGGCCGGCGACCTCGACCGCGTAGTCCAGCCGTGGCTCGTCGGTGGGGCCGTGGCGCAGGTCGTGGCGGTCGTCGATGACGTTGATGCCGCCGACGTAGCCGACCTCGCCATCGACGACGCACAGCTTCTGGTGCAGGCGCCGCAGGTGTTCGGGCTGCAGCAGCGCGCGCCAGCTCTCGAGCGGGCGGAACACCGCCAGCCGCACGCCGCTGCCGGCCCACCAGCGCCGCAGCGTGTCCAGCGCCTCGAGGCTGCCGAAGCCGTCGACGACGACGTGCACGTCGACGCCGCGCCGCGCGGCGCCGGCAAGCGCGTCGGCCACCGCCTTGGCCGCCGCGTCGTGGTGGAAGATGTAGGTCGCGAACCACACCTCGGCCTGCGCGCGGGCGATGGCCTCGCACATCGCCGGGAACATCTGGTCGCCGCCGCGCAGCAGGCGCACCCGGTTGCCGCCGCTGAACAGCGCGCGCGGGTGCTCGTACCAGCGCAGGTCGTGGTGCAGTGCCGGTGCCGGCCGGCCCGAGGGCGCGGGCGGCGCTTCGCCGGTGCGCACGTCCACGTCAGCGATCCAGGCGGCGTGCGCCGCCCGTCGCGCCGGGCGAGCGTGCGCGCGAGGGTCCGCCCGCGCCGACGCGAACGCCGCGCGGACCGCCCGGGCCCCGCGACGGCGCGTGCAGGCAGGTGGCGCTGCCGGCGGTGTTCATCGCATCTCGAGCTCGACCACCAGCGGCAGGTGGTCCGACATGCGCGCCCAGGCGCCGCCGCGCGGCACGAAAGTCGAGCGGCAGGCCAGCCCGCGCATGTACACGCGGTCGAGCGCGAACACCGGCACGCGCGACGGGAAGGTCAGCCGGTGCGTCGCCGGCAGGTGCGCCGCCAGCGCGCGCGACAGCCCGACCTCGCCCATCGGCGCGTCGAGCTTCTCGCCCCAGTCGTTGAAGTCGCCGGCCACCAGCAGCGGCGCACCGCGCGGCACGTGCGCGTCGATGTAGGCGGCCAGACGCTGCACCTGGCGCACGCGGCTGGCGTGGATCAGCCCGAGGTGCGCGACCACCGTGTGCAGCGTGACGCCGTGCCACTGCACCGGCACGTGCAGCAGGCCGCGCTGCTCGAACGGGTGGTCGGACACGTCGTGGTGGCCGGGCTCGCCGATCGGCCAGCGCGACAGCAGCGCGTTGCCGTGCTCGCCGTGGCGCGTCACCGCGTTGGTGCGGTAGGCCACGTCGTACCCCTCGGGCGCGAGGAACTCGGCCTGCCCCTGCTGCGGCCAGCCGAACCAGGTGCGGTCGAACTGGCGCGCGTCGCGCGCGTGGTGCAGCCGCACCTCCTGCAGGAACACCAGGTCGGCGTCGAGCGCCTCGATGCCCAGCCCGAGGTTGTGGATCTCCAGGCGCTTGCGCGGGCCCACGCCGCGCACGCCCTTGTGGATGTTGTAGGTGGCCACGCGCAGCACCTGGCTGTCGCCGGAAGCCGGCGGCAGCAGCGTCGATTGCAGCGGCTTGAGGGCGGTCACCGCGGGTCTCGGGGAGTCGGGTCGGGCAGGAAGCGCGGCAGCTGCAGGATCGCCTCGGCGTTGCTCGGCGAGAAGCAGCGGTCGGCCGCCTCGCGCCACCCGAGCCATTCGAAGCGCAGGTGCTCGCGCGGGTTCAGCCGCACCGCCACGCGCTGCGGCAGCGTCAGCCCGAACACGTGCTCGGTGTTGTGCGTCACGCCCGGCGCGTAGCGGTGGCGCCACACGGGGTAGATCTCGTAGCGGTTCGACAAACCCCAGTCGCGCAGCGCCGCCAGCGGCACCTCGTCGCCGCCGATCGCGATGCCGGTCTCCTCGGCGACCTCGCGCACGCAGGTCTGCACCAGCGCCTCGTCGGGGCTGTCCTTCGAGCCGGTGACGCTCTGCCAGTACCCGGGCTTGTCGGCGCGCTCGATCAGCAGCACCTCGCGCGCCGGCGTGTGGATCACCACCAGCACCGACTCGGGGATCTTGTGGCGGCGCGGTTCAGCCATCTTCGTGGTCCGCATCGCTGTGCAGCGGGTTCGCGTTCATCACGCCATTTTGGCCGCGTGCGGTCGAGCGGTCAGCGCAGCGCCGCGACCGCGACGAAGGCCGCGCCGAGCAGCAGCGGGTGCAGCACCGCGGCGACCAGCGTCAGCACGATCGCCGGGCGCAGCCGCGACGGCGTGCGCCGGTGCGCGAGCAGCCACGCCGACGCACCGGCAGCCGGCAGCGCCGACGCGAGCGCCCAGCCGGCTTGCGTCGGCAGCCACAGCGCGCGCCACCAGGCCCACGCCCAAAGATGCGCCGCGGCGACCAGCGCGACGTACGTCCAGGCCGCCGCGTCCGGGCCGAGGCGCACCACCAGGGTGCGCTTGCCGACACGCGCGTCGGCCTCGGCGTCGGGGAACTCGGCGACCCACAGCACCGCGGCGACCAGCAGCGCCGGGCTGACCGCGGCGACCGCCGGGATCGCGTCGAAACGCTGGCGCTGCACGAAGTCGGCGCCGACGACGACCAGCCACCAGCCGGCGGCCACCGCCACCTCGCCCCATCCGCGCGCCATCAGCGCAACGCGCGGGCTCGAATAGGCCCAGCCCAGCGCCAGCCCGGCGATGCCGACGGCCAGCAGCCCGGGGCCCGCACGCGCGGCCAGCCACACCCCGCCGCCGACCACGACGATGGCCAGCATCTGCGCCGCCTCGCGCATCTGCGCGGCGCCGAGCACGCCGTCCTGCACCAGGCGCGAGCCGCCGGTGAACGGCGCGATGCGAGCGTGGTTGACCGCGTCCGACCCACCGACCGCGTCGCCATAGTCGTTGTACAGGTTCACCGCGGCGTGCGCGAGCAGCGCCAGCAGCACCGTCGCGGCCGCCGCCGGCAGGTCGCGGCCGCAGCCGCACGACCAGGCGACGACCACGCCGAGCATCGCGCTGGCCAGCGTGATCACCAGGAAACCCGGCCGCACCGCCGCCAGCCAGGTGGTCACCGGGGTGCGCGCGGCAGGCATGGCGCAGCATGCCGGCGGCGCACCGGGCCTGGCTTGATGCGCATCAAGCCAGGCGGGTCAGCCCTTGTGCGGGTTGCGCAGCCGGATGTGCAGCTCGCGCAACTGCTTCTCGTCGACCGGTCCGGGGGCGCCGGTGAGCAGGCACTGCGCGCGCTGCGTCTTCGGGAACGCGATCACGTCGCGGATCGACTCGGCGCGCGTCATCAGCATCACGAAGCGGTCCAGGCCGATCGCGATGCCGCCGTGCGGCGGCGCGCCGTACTGCAGCGCGTCGAGCAGGAAGCCGAACTTCGCCCGCGCCTCGTCGGCGTCGATCTTCAGCGCGCGGAACACCTTGCTCTGCACCTCCTCGCGGTGGATCCGCACCGAGCCGCCGCCGAGTTCGATGCCGTTGAGCACCACGTCGTAGGCCTTCGCGAGGCAGCGGCCGGGGTCGGTCTCGAGCCAGTCCTCGTGGCCGTCCTTCGGGCTCGTGAACGGGTGGTGCATCGCGCTCCAGCGCTGCGCCTCCTCGTCGTACTCGAACATCGGGAAGTCGACCACCCACAGCGGCGCCCAGTCACCCTGCACGAGGCCGCGTGCGCGGCCGAACTCGCTGTGGCCGATCTTCAGCCGCAGCGCGCCGATCGCGTCGTTGACGACCTTCGCCTTGTCGGCGCCGAAGAACAGCAGGTCGCCGCCGGCCGCGCCGCTGCGCTCGAGGATCGCGGCGATCGCGCGCTCGTGCAGGTTCTTCACGATCGGGCTCTGCAGCCCCTCGCGGCCCTTCGCGAGGTCGTTGACCTTGATCCACGCGAGGCCCTTCGCGCCGTAGATCTTGACGAACTCGGTGTAGGCGTCGATCTCGCCGCGGCTCATCTCGCCGCCGCCGGGCACGCGCAGGGCGACGACACGCCCGCCCGGCGTCGTCGCCGGCCCGCTGAACACCTTGAAGTCGACGTCGGCCATCACGTCGGTCAGCTCGGTGAACTCGAGCTGCACGCGCAGGTCGGGCTTGTCGCTGCCGAAGCGGTGCATCGCGTCGGCGTACTTCATCACCGGGAACGCGGGCAGCGCGACGCCGATCGCGTGCTCGAAGGTGCTGCGGATCATGCCCTCGAACATCGTGCGGATCTCGTCCTCGGTCAGGAACGAGGTCTCGATGTCGATCTGCGTGAACTCGGGCTGGCGGTCGGCGCGCAGGTCCTCGTCGCGGAAGCACTTGGTGATCTGGTAGTAGCGGTCGTAGCCGGCCACCATCAGCAGCTGCTTGAACAGCTGCGGCGACTGCGGCAGCGCGAAGAAGTGACCGTCATGCACGCGGCTGGGCACCAGGTAGTCGCGCGCGCCCTCGGGCGTGCTCTTGGTCAGCATCGGCGTCTCGACGTCGACGAAGCCGTTCGCGTCGAGGAACTTGCGCACCTCCATCGCGACGCGGTGGCGCAGCATCAGGTTCTTCTGCATGTGCGGGCGGCGCAGGTCGAGCACGCGGTGCGTCAGCCGCACGGTCTCCGACAGGTTCTCGTCGTCGAGCTGGAACGGCGGCGTGACGCTGGGGTTGAGCACCTCGAGCTCGTGCGCCAGCACCTCGACCCTGCCGCTGACCAGGTTCGCGTTCTCGGTGCCCGCCGGGCGCGAGCGCACGCGGCCGACGACCTTCAGGCAGTACTCGCCGCGCACGTCCTCGGCGGTGGCGAAGGTCTGCGCGCGGTCCGGGTCGCACACCACCTGCACGACGCCCTCGCGGTCGCGCAGGTCGATGAAGATCACGCCGCCGTGGTCGCGGCGTCGGTGCGCCCAGCCCATCAGCGTCACGGTCTGGTCCATCAGCGCCTCGCTGACGAGGCCGCAGTAGGTGGTTCTCATGGGGTCGATCGCTCCGTGTCGATGTGCTTGGTGGGCGCCGCGGCGCCGTGCGGAAGGGGTGGCGGCTGGGGCCGGCGGGCGGGCGCGGGCCGAGCGCTGCGCCGCGCGCTCAGCCGACCGGATCTCGCGCCACCGGCAGCCGCGGCGCCGCGGCCGCCGCGGTGGGCACGACGACGCCCATCGAGATGATGTACTTCAGCGCTGCGTCGACGCTCATCTCGAGCTCGATCACGTCGGCGCGCGGCAGCATCAGGAAGAAGCCCGAGGTCGGGTTCGGCGTGGTCGGCACGTAGATGCTCAGCCAGTCGCCCTGCAGGTGTTCGGCGACCTCGCCGCCGGGGCGGCCGGTGACGAAGGCGATCGTCCACGCGCCGGCGCGCGGGTACTGCACCAGCACCGCCTCGCGGAACGCGTTGGCGTTGCTCGAGAACAGCGTGTCCGAGACCTGCTTGACCGAGTTGTAGATCGACTTGACGATCGGGATCTTGCCGACCAGCCGGTCCCACTGGCGCAGCCACCACTGGCCGAAGTAGTTGGTCGCGAACACGCCGGTGGCCAGCAGCACCAGCAGCATCACCAGCACGCCCAGCCCCGGCCAGTCGCGCAGCCGCTCGATGCCCGACTGCGCGCTGAGCGGCGCCACCGCGGCGGCGGCCGACAGCAGCCAGCCGAACACGCCGTCCATCAGGCCGATCAGCGACAGCAGCACGTACACCGTGATGGTCAGCGGCAGCCACACCAGCAGGCCGGCGATGAGGATCTTTTTCACCTGCGGCCTTCGGACGTGGGCGGGGGGCGGGCCGGCGCGGTCGCGCTCAGGCGCAGCCGCAAGACGCGCCGCAGCCGCCGGCCGCGGCGCTCGCCGCGCTCGGCGCGCTGTCGCTGGCCGCGGGCTTGGCGTCGCCGACGGCCGGCGCCGGCGCGCCGTCGGCCGGCTTGGCTCCGCCGCCGTTGCCGCGGAAGTCGGTCGCGTACCAGCCCGAGCCCTTGAGCTGGAACCCGGCCGCCGTGACCTGCTTGGCGAAGGCCTCGGCACCGCACGCCGGGCAAGTGCTGAGCACCGGGTCGGACAGTTTCTGCAGCACGTCCTTCGCGTGGCCGCAGGACGCGCAACGGTAGGCGTAGATCGGCATGGTCGAGCTCCTGAACGTGAGGCCGGCGGACGCGGCGCACGGCACGGCGCGACGGCACGCGGCCGGCACACCCGCCCCCGCGACCACCCCGCGCAAAACTGCAAATTCTACAGTTCGGGGCCCATCGCGAGGCTTTCAAGCCCCGGGGCGCGCCGGCACCGGCTCAGCCGCGCGGCCAGTGCAGCCACAGCTGCGCCAGCACCCCGCCGACGACGAAGCCGGCAAAGGCCAGCGCCAGCGCCTGCACCAGGCGCCGGGTGCGCCGCTGCTCGGCGATCAGCGTGCGCAGCAGCGGAGCCGGGTCGGCGCGGCGTTCGTGCAGCGTGCGGTGCACCAGCCGCGGCAGCTCGGGCAGCAGCTGGGCGTAGCGCGGCGCCTCGTTCTCGAGCCGCGCGACGAAGCCGCGCCAGCCGACCTGCTCGTTCATCCAGCGCTCGAGGAACGGCTTGGCGGTGCTCCACAGGTCGAGTTCGGGGTCGAGCTCGCGCCCCAGCCCCTCGATGTTGAGCAGCGTCTTCTGCAGCAGCACCAGCTGCGGCTGGATCTCGACGTTGAAGCGCCGCGAGGTCTGGAACAGCCGCATCAGCACCTGGCCGAGCGAGATGTCCTTCAGCGGGCGGTCGAAGTGCGGCTCGCACACCGCCCGCACCGCGGCCTCGAGCGCGTCGACGCGGGTGGCCGGCGGCACCCATCCGCTCTCGACGTGCAGCTCGGCGACGCGCTTGTAGTCGCGGCGGAAGAAGGCGATGAAGTTCTGCGCCAGGTAGTCCTTGTCGACGTCGGTGAGCGTGCCGACGATGCCGAAGTCCAGAGCGATGTAGCGCCCGAAGGTGGCCGGCGCGACCGAGACCTGGATGTTGCCCGGGTGCATGTCGGCGTGGAAGAAGCCGTCGCGGAACACCTGGGTGAAGAAGATCGTCACGCCGTCGCGCGCCAGCTTGCGGATGTCGACCCCGGCGTCGCGCAGCCGCTGCACCTGGCTGATCGGGATGCCGTCCATGCGCTCCATCACGATCACGCCCGAGGTGCACAGCTCCCAGATCATCTCCGGGATCAGCACCAGGTTCAGCCCCTGCATGTTGCGCCGCAGCTGCGCGGCGTTGGCCGCCTCGCGCACCAGGTCGAGCTCGTCGTGCAGGTAGCCGTCGAACTCGGCGACCACCTCGCGCGGTTTCAGGCGCCGCCCGTCGACCGACACGCGCTCGACCCAGCGCGCCAGCCGGTGCAGCAGCGCGAGGTCGCTCTCGATCGCGCCGAGCATGCCCGGGCGCAGCACCTTCACCGCGACCTCGCGGCCGTCGCGCAGCTGCGCGAAGTGCACCTGCGCGATCGACGCGCTGGCCACCGGCTCGGCGTCGAAGCGCGCGAACACGGCGTCGATCGGCCACGCGAACGCGCGCTCGACCAGCGTGCGCGCCTGCTGGCCGGGGAACGGCGGCACGCGGTCCTGCAGCTTGGCCAGCTCGTCGGCGATGTCCGGCGGCAGCAGGTCGCGCCGCGTGCTCAGCACCTGGCCGAACTTGACGAAGATCGGGCCGAGCCGCTCGAGCGCACGGCGCAGCCGCACGCCGCGCGGCTCGTCGAGGCGCCGGCCGATGGTCATGACCCGCGCCAGCGCGCGCACCCAGCGCTGGCGGAATCCCGACAGCGCGATGTCGTCCAGCCCGAAGCGCAGGACGGTGAAGACGATGACGACCAGCCGCGCGAGCTGCCTCATGGGCCGCCGCGCCCGGCGCCGCCGGGGCGCAGCCGCGTGGTCACCTCGGCGCCGGCCTTGAGCGCCGCGCGCAGCGCGCGCGCCAGCGCCGAGCCGGCGCGGGCGATCTCGCGCGCGACGCGCGCGCCGAACAGCCGCTCGAGGTCGGCCTCGACGTCCCAGCGCACGTTGTCGATCAGCCAGTGCACGTCGGTGGCCAGCGCCGAGTCGCCTGCGATCTCGACGGCGGGGGTGTCGCCGGCCATCACGCGCGCGGCCAGCAGCGCCGGGTTCGCGGCGTCGACGCGCACGTGCAGGTCGGCCGTCGCGGCGTCGTCGTCGGCGCTCCACTCGAGCAGGCCCGCCGGCGTGACACGAAACGCCAGCCGCGGCGGCGGGGGCAGCAGCGCCGGCCAGCCGGCGAGCTCGACCTGCAGCCGCCGGCCGCGGTGCACGGCCAGCCGCTGCGTGGCCGCCGGTTCGGCCGCCAGCACGTGGTTCGTCACCAGCGTCAGTCGTTCCATCATGGCCGGGGCGACCAGCGACGCGAGGGCTTGCAGCATGCGCGGATTGTAGGCAGCCCCCGTGCACGGCCGCGCCGCGTGTGCGGTGCTGCACGCCGCGGCTGCGCAGGGCACGCGCCGCACGCGTGGACAATGCGCGCCATGCCGCCCGCCCCCCCGTCCGCCCGCGTGCTGCTCACCGGCGCGACCGGCTACATCGCGTCGCACACCTGGCTCGCGCTGCACGCGGCCGGCTTCGACGTGGTCGGCGTCGACGACTTCAGCAACAGCTCGCCCGAGGTGCTCGAGCGGCTGCGGCGCCTGGCCGGCGAGCGCCCGGAGTTCGAGCGTGCCAGCGTGTGCGATGCCGCGGCGATGGAGGACCTGTTCGGCCGCCACCGCTTCGACGCGGTCGTGCACTTCGCCGCGTACAAGGCGGTCGGCGAATCGGTGGCCAAGCCGCTGGCGTACTACGCGAACAACGTCGGCGGGCTGGTCACGGTGTGCCAGGCGATGCAGCGCCACGGCGTGAAGCGCTTCGTGTTCAGCTCCAGCGCCACCGTCTACGGCGAGGCGGCGACGCTGCCGATCCGCGAGGACTTCGCGCTGTCGGCGACCAACCCGTACGGGCGCACCAAGCTGGTCGGCGAGCAGCTGCTGGCCGACCTCGGCGTCGCCGACCCCGGTTGGCAGACCGCCTGCCTGCGCTACTTCAACCCGGTCGGCGCGCACGATTCGGGGCTGATCGGCGAGGACCCGCGCGACACCCCGAACAACCTGATGCCCTACGTGGCGCAGGTGGCGGTGGGCCGGCGCGCGAAGCTGCAGGTCTTCGGCGCCGACTACCCGACGCCCGACGGCACCGGCGTGCGCGACTACATCCACGTCGTCGACCTCGCCGAAGGCCATGTCGCCGCGCTGCACCGGCTGCTCGACGCGCCGGGCTCGTTCACCGTCAACCTCGGCACCGGCCGCGGCCACAGCGTGCTCGAGGTGGTGCGCGCCTACGCGCAGGCCAGCGCACGGGCGATCCCCTACGACGTGGTGGCACGCCGCGCCGGCGACGTCGCCGCCTGCTGGGCCGACCCGACGCGCGCGCAGCAGCTGCTCGGCTGGCGCGCCCGGCACGACCTGGCGCGCATGTGCGCCGACAGCTGGCGCTGGCAGCAGCGCAACCCCGACGGCTATGCCACCCCCGCCTGACCGCCCGCGGCGCCGGGCTGCACCCGGGCCGCGCCGCGCCTGGGTCGCAAAGACCCTGGGCGGCCGGGCGTTTTCTCCAAAGGCCCCGATACCGCGATGAACCCCGTTGACGTGCAACCCGTGATCATGGCCGGCGGCTCCGGCACGCGGCTGTGGCCGCTGTCGCGCGCCGGCTACCCGAAGCAGTTCCTCGTGCTCGCCGGCAACGAGAGCCTGTTCCAGCAGGCCGCGCGCCGGCTGGCCGCGCTGGCCGGCGAAGGCGTCGCCGTCGGCGCACCGATGGTGGTCGGCAACGAGGAGCACCGCTTCCTCGTGCTCGACCAGTTGCGCGAGCAGCGGCTCGAACCGGCGGCGGTGCTGCTCGAGCCGGCCGGGCGCAACACCGCGCCGGCGCTCACGCTGGCCGCGCTGCAGGCGATGGACGACGGCCGCGACCCGGTGCTCGCCGTGACGCCGGCCGACCAGACGGTGGCCGACGAGGCGGCGTTCACGCGCGCACTGCGCGATGCGGCGCGCATCGCGGCGCACGGCGAGATCGCGATCCTCGGCGTGCCGCCGGTGCGCCCGGAGACCGGCTACGGCTACATCCGCGCCGCGTCGCCCGACGCCGGCGACGCGCCGGCGGTGACCGCGTTCGTCGAGAAGCCCGACGCCGACACCGCGCGCCGCTACCTCGCCGAAGGCGGCTACTACTGGAACGCCGGCATGTTCGTGCTGCGCGCCAGCACCTGGCTGGCGGCGCTCGAGCGCTTCCGCCCGGACATCGCCGCCGCGACGCGCGCCGCGTGGGACGCGCGACGCGGCGACGCGCTCTTCGTGCGACCGGGTGCGGCCGAGTTCGCCGCGGTGCCCGCCGAGTCGGTCGACTACGCGGTGATGGAACGCTGCCCGGGCAGCGACATCGGCATCCGCATGGTCGCGCTCGAAGCCGGCTGGAACGACCTCGGCGCCTGGGACGCCGTGTGGCAGGTGCTGCCGAAGGACGGCGCCGGCAACGCCGCCGTCGGCGACGCGATCGTCGCCGACTGCCGCAACACGCTGGTGCACGCGTCGAGCCGGCTCGTCAGCGTGATCGGCATCGACGACGCGGTGGTCGTCGAGACCGCCGACGCGGTGCTGGTGGCCAGCCGAGCGAAGAGCCAGGACGTGAAGAAGGTCGTCGAGCGCCTGGGCCAGGAGCAGCGCGGCGAGCACGCGCTGCACCGCAAGGTGCACCGCCCCTGGGGCTGGTACGACAGCGTCGACGACGGCGCGCGCTTCCAGGTCAAGCGCATCATGGTCAAGCCCGGCGCGTCGCTGAGCCTGCAGATGCACCACCACCGCGCCGAGCACTGGATCGTCGTCAGCGGCACCGCCGAGGTCACGGTCGGCGACAAGAAGATCCTGCTCGCCGAGAACCAGAGCACCTACATCCCGCTCGGCGAGGTGCACCGGCTGGCCAACCCGGGCAAGGTGCCGCTCGAGATCATCGAGGTGCAGTCGGGCAGCTACCTCGGCGAGGACGACATCGTGCGCTTCGAGGACACCTACGGGCGCCGGTAGGCGCACGCCGGGCGCGCCGGGCACGTCGCGGCGTCAGCGCACCGGCTCGGAAGCGTCACTCGCCGCATCGCTGGCCGCCGGGTCGATCGCCGGCGGCGGCGACTCCGCGAAGCGGCCGACGTACTCGACCCTGGCCTCGCGCCGCAGCGCGCCCAGGTCGTCGCGCACCAGCGCACGGCGGCGCTCGGCGAGCAGGCGCTGCTCGATGGCCGCTCGCGCCTGCTCGAGCGTCACCGGCTGTTCGCGCGAGCCGGCGACGATCGCCACCAGCACCCCGTTCGGCGCGGCGGTGAACAGCGCCTGCCCGTCGCGCAGCGCGGCCAGCGCGGCCAGGCGCGCCGGCGGCAGCTGCTCGGCCGCGCGCACCGCCTGCACCGCGGCGAAGCGGTAGCCATTGGCGCGCAGCCAGTCGGCGAACGCATCGACGCCACCGCCCTCGCCCAGCCGCGCGCGCAGTGCGTCGACCTGCTCGGGGCGCGCCTCGATCGCGATCTCCTGCAACTGGAAGATGCGCCGCTTCGCGAACAGCGCCGGGTGCTCGTCGTAGTAGCGGCGCACCGCGTCGGCGTCCGGCGCGGCGGCGGCGGCACCGACGCGCTCGAGGTAGGCGCGCGCGAGCACCTCGCGCCGCGCCAGGTCGAGCTGCAGTTGCACCTTCGGGTCGCGGTCGAGGTCGAGTTGCTGCGCGCGCTGCACCGCCAGCGACTGGTGGATCAGCCGCTCGAGCACGACCTTGGCTGCGGCGTCGGCCTGCTCGCCCGGCACCGCGCGCTGCTGCAACACCTGCTGGATCTGCGGCAGCGTGATCGTCTCGCCGTTGACGCGCGCCGCGGCCTGCATGGCGCGGTCGCGCTTGCCCGGGTCGCCGCAGGCCACCAACCCGATCGACGACGCGACCGACAGCGCCACCAGTGCTGCAGACGCCGCGGCGCGGCGCATCGCTGCGGCGGGCCTCGGGTTCATCCAGGGCGCCTCGCCCGGCACGGCGGCGCAGCCGCGGCGCCGGTTCAGCACTTGATGCCGACGTGCAGCGCGACGACGCCGCCGGTCAGGTTGTGCACGTCGACGTGGCCGAAGCCGGCGGACTTCATCATCGCCTTCAGCGTCGCCTGGTCGGGGTGCATGCGGATCGACTCGGCGAGGTAGCGGTAGCTGTCGGCGTCGCCGGCCACCCAGCGGCCCAACCGCGGCAGCACGTTGAACGAGTACCAGTCGTACGCCTTCTCCATCGGCTTGGCGACCCTGGAGAACTCGAGCACCAGCAGCCGTCCACCCGGCTTGAGCACGCGCCCCATCTCGGCCAGCGCCTGCTCCTTGCGGGTCATGTTGCGCAGGCCGAAGGCGACGCTGACGAGGTCGAAGCGACCGTCGCGAAACGGCAGCCGCTCGGCGTCGCATGCCACGGTGGGCAGCGCCAGGCCCTCGTCGAGCAGGCGGTCGCGACCGGTGGTCAGCATCGCGAGGTTGATGTCGGTGTGCACGACGCAGCCGTCGCGGCCGGCCTTGCGCGCGAAGGCGCGCGCGAGGTCGCCGGTGCCGCCGGCGATGTCGAGCACCTGCTGCCCTGGGCGCACGTCGGCCACCGCGACCGCGTACGCCTTCCACGCGCGGTGCAGCCCGAGCGACATCAGGTCGTTCATCAGGTCGTACTTCGGCGCCACCGAGTCGAACACGCCACGCACGCGGCGCGCCTTCTCGCGCTCGTCGACGGTCTCGAAGCCGAAGTGGGTCTGGCTCATCGCGCCACGGCGCTCAGTGATGCCCGCAGCCGCCGCCGGCCTTCTCGACCATCGGCGCGTCGCGGTCGATGCCGGCGTCGCACAGGCGCTGCTCGTAGCGCTGCCACAGTTCGCCCTGCCTCGCGCCGAGGTGGTACAGGTACTCCCACGAGAAGATGCCCGACGAGTGGCCGTCGGAGAAGGTGGGCTGGATCGCGTAGTGCCCCACCGGCTCGACGCCGACGATCTCGACGTCGCGCTTGCCGGTCTGCAGCACCTCCTGCCCCGGCCCGTGGCCCTGCACCTCGGCCGAGGGCGAGTACACGCGCATCAGCTCGAACGGGATGCGAAAGCGCGCGCCGTCGTCGAACGCGATCTCGAGCGCGCGCGACTGCTGGTGCACGGTGACCTCGGTCGGTTTCGGGGTGTTGCGGTCAAGGCCGGCCATGGCGAGGTTCCTGAGGCGAAGTCGAAGTCGAGTCAAGCATAGCGCAGCCGCTCGGCCAGGCGCTGGTCGAGCTCGGGCAGCGCGGCGGCCACGCGCGCCAGCGCGGCCGCGTCGGCCGCGCGCTGCGCCGCGCCCCACACCGGCTGCGGGAAGTGGCTGTCCCAGTCGAAGCGGGCGATCACGTGCCAGTGCAGGTGCGGCGTGACGTTGCCCAGCGACGCGAGGTTGATCTTGGTCGGACGCAGGCGTTCGCGCAGCGTGCGCTCGACGGTGTCGACGAGCACGATGCAGCGGTCGCGCCCGGCGGGGTCGAGGTCGCTGAACTCGGCGACATGCGCGTTGCAGACCACGCGGTAGAACGCCGGGAACGCCGCGTCGTCGACGCCGACCACGCGCCAGTCGCCGTCGCGGTGGATCAGCCGCCCGCCGTCGTGTGCGCACAGCTCGCAGCCGTCGACCTTCATCGGCTCACACCAGCACGCGTTCGATGCCGCCGGCGTTGGCGCGCGCGACGTAGTCGGGCAGCCAGTTCTCGCCGAGGATCTGGCGCGCCATCTCGACGACGATGTAGTCGGCCTCGAGCAGGCCGCTGTCCAGGTCGTCCTCGTAGCGCTTGAGGCCCTGCAGGCAGCTCGGGCACGAGGTGAGGATCTTCACGTCGCCCTGGTGGCCCTGGGCGCGCAGCGCCGCCTCGCCGCGGCGGATCTCCTGCTCCTTGCGGAAGCGCACCTGCGTCGCGATGTCGGGCCGCGTGACGCCCAGCGTGCCGCTCTCGCCGCAGCAGCGCTCGCTCTTGACCACCCGGTCGCCCACCAGTGCGCGCACGGTGGCCATCGGGTCGCCGAGCTTCATCGGGTTGTGGCACGGTTCGTGGTACAGGAAGGCGCCGGGGCGCGGCAGCACGATGCCCTTGTCCAGCAGGTACTCGTGAATGTCGACGATGCGGCAGCCGGGGAAGATGTCCTCGAACTGGTAGCCCTGCAGCTGGTCGTGGCAGGTGCCGCAGCTGACCAACACGGTCTTGATGTCGAGGTAGTTCAGCGTGTTGGCCACGCGGTGGAACAGCACGCGGTTGTCGGTGATGATCTTCTCCGCCTTGTCGTACTGGCCCGAGCCGCGCTGCGGATAGCCGCAGCACAGGTAGCCGGGCGGCAGCACGGTCTGCACGCCGGCGTGCCAGAGCATCGCCTGCGTGGCCAGCCCGACCTGGCTGAACAGCCGCTCCGAGCCGCAGCCCGGGAAGTAGAAGACGGCCTCGGTGTCGACGCTGGTGCGCTGCGGGTCGCGGATCACCGGCACGTAGTGCCGGTCCTCGATGTCGAGCAGCGCGCGCGCGGTACGCTTGGGCAGCCCGCCGGGCAGCTTCTTGTTGACGAAGTGGATCACCTGCTCGCGCACCGGCGCGGCGCCGACGCTGGCCGGCGGCGCGACGGTCTGGCGGCGCGCGACCTTCTTCAGCAGGTCGTTGGCCACGCGCTGCGCGCGGAACCCCACGTCGACCATCGCGCTGCGCATCAGCTTGATCGTGCCCGGGCTCGTCGCGTTGAGGAAGAACATCGCCGCCGCGTTGCCGGGGCGCCAGCTCTTGCGCCCCATCTTGCGCAGCAGGTTGCGCATGTTCATCGACACGTCGCCGAAGTCGATGTTCACCGGGCACGGCTTGAGGCACTTGTGGCACACGGTGCAGTGGTCGGCCACGTCCTCGAACTCGGCCCAGTGCGCGACGCTGACGCCCCGGCGCGTCTGCTCCTCGTAGAGGAACGCCTCGATCAGCAGCGAGGTGGCGAGGATCTTGTTGCGCGGGCTGTACAGCAGGTTCGCGCGCGGCACGTGCGTCGCACACACCGGCTTGCACTTGCCGCAGCGCAGGCAGTCCTTGACGCTGTCGCTGATCGCGCCGATGTCCGACTGCTGCATGATCAGCGACTCATGCCCCATCAGCCCGAAGCTGGGCGTGTAGGCGTGTCGCAGGTCGGCGGCGCGCACGTCGTCGCCCAGCCCCGAGACGTCGCGCAGCAGCTTGCCCTTGTTGAAGCGGCCCTGCGGGTCGACGCGCTGCTTGTAGTCGGCGAACGCGGCGATCTCGTCGTCGGTGAGGAACTCGAGCTTGGTGATGCCGATGCCGTGCTCGCCGCTGATCACCCCGCCGAGGCTGCGCGCCAGCGCCATGATGCGCGCCACCGCCTCGTGCGCGGCCTGCAGCATCTCGTAGTTGTCGCTGTTGACCGGGATGTTGGTGTGCACGTTGCCGTCGCCGGCGTGCATGTGCAGCGCGACCCACACGCGAGCGCGCAGCACCTCGGCGTGGATGCGCTCGCACTCGTCGAGCACCGGCTTGAACGCGGCACCGGAGAAGATCTCGCGCAGCGCGCCGCGGATCTGCGTCTTCCACGACGCGCGCAGCGTGCCGTCCTGCAGGTCCTCGAAGAAGCTGCGCGCGCCGGGGCGCGGCACGTCGAGTCCCTCGAGCCACCGCTGCCACAGCGACTTGACCTCGCGCAGCCGCTGCAGCGCCTGCTGCACGCGGTCCTCGAGCAGTTCAGCGCCGGGGATCTCGCCGGCGTCGTCGCTGCGCCCCAGCGGCAGCGAGCCGCGTTCGAAGAACGCCTCGAGCCGCTCGGCGAGCTGCAGCTTGTTGCGCAGGCTCAGCTCGATGTTGATGCGCTCGATGCCGTTGGTGTACTCGCCCATGCGCTCGAGCGGGATCACCACGTCCTCGTTGATCTTGAACGCGTTGGTGTGCCGCGCGATCGCCGCGGTGCGCTTGCGGTCGAGCCAGAACTTCTTGCGCGCGTCGGCGCTGACGGCGACGAAACCCTCGCCGGCGCGGCTGTTGGCGATGCGCACGACCTCGCTGGCCGCGCGCGCCACCGCCGCCTCGTCGTCGCCGACGATGTCGCCGAGCAGCACCATCTTCGGCAGGCCGCCGCGCTTGCTCTTGGTGGCGTAGCCCACGGCCTTGAGGTAGCGGTCGTCGAGGTGCTCGAGGCCGGCCAGGATCGCCCCGTTCGGCTTCTTCGCCTCGGCGAACATCAGGTTCTTGATCTCGACGATGCTCGGCACCGCCAGCTTCGCGTTGCCGAAGAACTCGAGGCACACGCTGCGCACGTGCGCCGGCATGCGGTGCACGACCCAGCGTGCGCTGGTGATCAGGCCGTCGCAGCCCTCCTTCTGGATGCCGGGCAGCCCGGCGAGGAACTTGTCGGTGACGTCCTTGCCCAGCCCTTGCTTGCGGAACACGCGCCCGGGGATGTCCAGGCGCTCGGTGCGCTGCAACGTCCTGCCGCTGGCGTCGTAGTGGCGCAGCTCGAAGCTGGCGACCTCGACGTCGTGGATCTTGCCCAGGTTGTGGTCCAGCCGCACGACCTCGAGCCAGGTCGCCTCCGGCGTGACCATCTTCCAGCTCGCGAGGTTGTCCAGCGCGGTGCCCCACAGCACCGCCTTCTTGCCGCCGGCGTTCA
>NZ_DAOKZA010000007.1:0-104441 GCF_035325925.1 Azohydromonas sp.
ACACCTTGCCGTAGCCGATCAGGCTCTCGACGTGCGGCTCGGCGAAGAAGTCGGCGCTCGGCGTGATCAGCAGCACCTCGGCGCCCTTCACGTCCATCGGGTAGCGCACGTCGACGCCGGTGTCGTCCTTGACGTCCTCCTCGAGGCCGGCGAGCGTGTCCTCGAGCGCCGGCCCCGGCAGGCCGAGGTTGTTGCCGATCTTGTGGACCTTGCCGATGATCTCGTTGCTGTACTTCTGCCCCAGGCCCACCGAGTCCATGATCTCGCGCGCGGCCATCGTGACCTCGGCGGTGTCGATGCCGTAGGGGCAGAACACGCTGCAGCGCCGGCACTCGGAGCACTGGTGGTAGTAGCTGTACCACTCGTCGAGCACTTCGCGCGTCAGGTCGGCCGCGCCCACCAGCTTGGGGAAGTGCTTGCCGGCGAACGTGAAGTAGCGCCGGTAGACCTTGCGCATCAGGTCCTGGCGCGCCACCGGCATGTTCTTCGGGTCGCCGGTGCCCAGGTAGTAGTGGCACTTGTCGGAGCAGGCGCCGCAGTGCACGCAGGCGTCCATGTAGACCTGCAGGCTGCGGTACTTGCCCAGCAGCTCGCCCATCTTCGCGATCGCGCGCTGCTCCCAGCCGTCGGCGAGCTCGCCGGGAAAGCCGATGTTGCCCTGGATCTGCGGCGACGCGACGAACGGCCGGCTGTGCGCCATCGCCCCCTCGGCGACCAGCGGGATCACCGGGTACGGCTTGAGCGCGGGCGTCTCGAACTTGGCGGTGGCCATGTCAGGTGCCGACGCCGCGCAGGCAGCGTCCACGGCGGATGAACCGAGAGGCGTCGAGCAGCCGCCGCGGATCCGGCTGCGCCGGTCCGCTGGCGGCGCCCCCCCGGGGGGGAGGCGACCGAAGGTCGCTTCGTGGCGAGGTCATTTGTCCAGCGCCGCCGCCCACGACGCGACGTGGCGCGCCTCGCGCGGGTTGTCGACCTGGTAGCGCGTCGGGCTGAACAGCAACCCCGGCGCGTGCAGCAGCTTGCTGATCGGGAACACGATCATCAGCAGCGCGACCAGCGTCAGGTGCACGAGCAGCAGCGGGTCGGCCGGCAGCGGCTGGATGTCGAAACGCATCAGCCCGAGCATGAAGGCCTTCAGCGCGACGATGTCGGTGTGCGCGACGAAGCGCATGCCCAGCCCCGAGACGCCGATCGCCGCCAGCAGCGCCAGGTGCAGGTGGTCCGACGGCGTGGAGATGTAGCGCACGCGGTCGACGAGGAAGCGCCGGGCCCACAGCCCGGCCAGCCCGGCGACCATCGCGAAGCCGGCGTAGGTGCCGATCGCCTGCACCCACAGCACCGGCTCCCACACCGGCTGCTGGAAGTAGCGCAGGTGGCGCAGCAGCACCAGCAGCAGCGCGGCGTGGAACAGCCAGCCGAAGGCCCAGGTCCACTTGTTGGACTTGAACAGGCTCTCGAAGAACACCACCTCGCGTGCCATGCGCAGCGCGGCGCCGCCGCCGGTGGTCGGCGCCGGCGTGGTCGGGATCTTCAGCGGCGCCGGCGTCGCCAGGTAACGCCGGATCTTCAGCGCCAGGCCGGCAACGAACAGCGCGGTCGCGACGTAGAACAGCGCGGCATACACCAGCGACAGCGCCGACATGGCCGTGCCTCCGCGGTCCGTGCCGTCGCCCGCCGCCTCAGACGCAGCCGGTGGGCTTGGGCAGGCCGGCGATCTTGCACGCCTGCTTCGCCGGGCCGTAGGGGAACAGCTCGTACAGGTACTTGCTGTTGCCCTTGTCGGGCCCGAGCTGCTTGCCGATGGCCTTGGTCAGCACGCGCACCGCGGGCGCGATCTGGTACTCGTTGTAGTAGTCGCGCAGGAAGTTGACGACCTCCCAGTGGTTGGGCGTCATCTCGACGTTCTCCTGCTGGGCGATGACGTTGGCGATGTCCTCGTTCCAGTCGGACAGGTTGACGAGATAGCCTTCCTCGTCGGTTTCGTAGGACTGTCCGTTGACTTCGATCGGCATCTCGTTCTCCTCGGGCGGGGGTGGGAAGGGGGCGGGCTGAGGTCAGCGGGCCATGGCGCCGCGGACGCGACGGGACTGGGCCATCTCAAAGCCAGGACTGGTTGGTGGGGTGCTCGGCGACCAGGTCGACGAAGCCGGCGTAGTCGACGGCGGTCACGCCGTCGATCAGGCGCGATGCGACGCCACGCGCCTCGAGGTCGGGCTGCAGCACGTAGACCTTCAGCCGTGACGCCGCCGCGGCGACGCCGCTGCTGGCGGCCATCGCGGTGGTCGCGGCATACACGCCGTCCTCGATCAGCAGCAGCGACTGCCCGTCCTTGGCCAGGCGCAGGCAGCTGGCCAGGGCGGTGGTCATCGCGGGCGACTTGTTGACGATGTGCAGCATCTCGGGGTTCCCGGGGTCAGAACGACAGCACCACGTCCTGTTCGGCCATCAGGTCGGCGAGCTCGGCGCTGGACAGCACCTCGACGTCGACGATCAGGTCGTCCTCGGACAGCCCGCGCGCGTCCATCGACTCGCGCTCGACGTACAGCTTCTCGATGTCGTAGCCCTCGAGCGCGCGGTAGGTCTTCGAGTGGTTCTTGATGCCGATGGCCTTGGTGTCCTGGCCCTTCACGAGTTCGTAGACGCCGTCGTCGACGAACACCAGGCTCACGTCCTGGTCGAACGTGGCGGTGATCAGCACGACCTCCAGACTCTCGAGCGCGTAGATCGTGCCGTACGGCGCCTTGCGGTTGACGAACATGAACTTCTTCATGGCTTCATGTTCCCTCAGTCGCCGAAGGTGACCGTGCGGTCGCTCTTGATGCCGCCGTCGACCAGCTGGCCGAGCCCGCTGATGCGGAACCCCGGCGCCAGCACCTCGTCCTTGATGCCGCGGCGCAGCGCCGCGGCGACGCACACGACGAGGTCCACCCCGTGCTGCTCGTTCAGCGCCGACCAGCGGTTGACGATGTGGCGGTCGTCCTGGGGCGGCTCGGTGAGCTTGGTCGCGTTGTAGACGCCGTCGTGGTAGAAGAACACGCGCATCACCTCGTGCCCCTGGCGAACAGCCGCGGCCGCGAACTGGTACGCGGTGTCGCTCGCCTGGTGCGTGTACGGCCCTTCGCTGACCAGCAGGGTGAACTTCATCTCAGAACCTGATGTGCGTCGACGCGTTCAGGTTGTGCCGCGAGCCGCGCCAGTCGTCGATCAGGTACTTCGTGAACGGCAGGTCGCACTTCTCGAAGAAGCGCGGCCAGCCGATGCGCTCGACCCAGTCGCTCAGGCGCTCCCACGGCCGCGCGTCGTGCTTGTAGGTGTAGAGGATCTTCTTGACGATCGCCGAGACCTCCGGCCAGCGCGGCGGGTTGTTCGGCAGCCCCGAGGCGACCATCTTCATGAAGGTCGGCTTGCCGCGTGCGTTGCTGTTCTTGCCGCCGACCCAGATCGCGAACTTCGAGTGCTCCGGGTCGTTGATCTGCATCGGCGGGCACGGCGGGTAGCAGGCGCCGCAGCAGATGCACTTCTTCTCGTCGACCTCGAGCGACGGCTTGCCGTTGACCAGCGCCGGTCGGATCGCCGCCACCGGGCAGCGCGCGACCACCGCCGGGCGCTCGCAGACGTTGGCCACCAGGTCGTGGTTGATCTTCGGCGGCTTGGTGTGCTGGATGACGATCGCGATGTCGGCCTGGCCGCCGCAGTTGATCTCGCAGCAGCTCGTGCTCAGGTGCACGCGGTTGGGCATCTCCTCCTTGACGAACTCCTCGTAGAGCTCGTCCATCAGCGCCTTCACGGCGCCCGAGGCGTCGGTGCCCGGGATGTCGCAGTGCAGCCAGCCCTGGGTGTGCGCGATCATCGACACCGAGTTGCCGGTGCCGCCGACCGGGAAGCCGCTCTCGGTCAGCGCGTTGATGAGCGGCGCGACCTTGTTCGGGTCGGCCACCATGAACTCGATGTTGCTGCGGATCGTGAAGCGCACGTGGCCGTCGGCGTAGGTGTCGGCGATGTCGCACAGCTTGCGCACCGTCCAGACGTCCATCTGCCGCTGCGTGCCGGCGCGCACGGTCCACACCTCGTCGCCGGTGTGCGACACGTGGTGCAGCACGCCGGGGCGCGGGCGGTCGTGGTACTTCCAGTTGCCGTAGTTCTTCAGCAGCGTCGGATGCATGAACTGCTTGTTGTCCGGCGCTCCGCTCTCGATCGGGGTGCGATGGGCCATCGTGGTCTCCTCGTCAGGCCGCCTTCTTCTTCGCGTTGATCTTCGCGACTTCCTCGTCCCAGCCGTCGGTGCGCACGTACGGGTTGGTGCGCGGGCTGGAGACCATGTTCGGGTCGATGTCGACGCCGACGCCCTCGAGGAAGTTCACGAGGCCGATGCGCTCGATCATCTCGCCGGTGCGCTCGTGCTCGAGCGCGTTCTCGGCGAAGAAGTCGATCACGCGCTGCCCCAGGTCGACGAGCGCGTCGTAGTCCTCGTCGGTCTTCAGCGGCATGAACGGCATCACGACGGTGCCCATCAGGTCGCCGATCTTCAGCGTGCGCTTGCCGCCGACGAGGATCGTCGCGCCGGTGTCGGTGCCGTGCGCCAGCGCGCCGGTCATCACGTTGATGCAGTGCATGCAGCGCACGCAGTCGCCGTTGTCGATCTCGAGCGCGTGCGTGTCGCTGACCTTGACGCTGGAGATCTTGTCGCCGCTGCGCAGGTCCTTGACTTCCTTGAGCTGGATCGCCTTGGTCGGGCAGCGCGCGACGACGTCGTTGACCAGCTCGTTCATGCCGTGCTTGTCGAACCACTTGCGCGCCAGCGCCTCGTCGGTGCGCATGTTGTCGCGCCAGGTGCCGATGACCGCCATGTCGGCGCGCTGGATCGAGTTCATGCAGTCGTTCGGGCAGCCGCTGAACTTGAACTTGAACTTGTACGGCAGCGCCGGGCGGTGGATGTCGTCGGTGAAGGTGTTGATCACCTGCCGGTGCGCGCGGCCCTCGTCGTAGCAGCTCTGCTCGCAGCGCGCCGCGCCGACGCAGCTCATCGAGGTGCGCACCGCCGGGCCGGCGCCGCCGAGGTCGAAGCCCAGCTCGTTGAGCTCGTCGAACGCCTCCTGCACCTTCGGCGTGGTGGCGCCCTGGAACATGATGTCGCCGGACTGGCCGTGGAACGCGATCAGCCCGGTGCCGTGCTTCTCCCAGATGTCGCACATCTTGCGCAGGATGTCGGTCGTGTAGTGCATGCCCGGCGGCGGCTGCACGCGCAGCGTGTGCAGCTCGGCCGCGTCGGGGAACACCGGCGTGCCGTCCTCGTTCTTCAGCTCGGTGAAGCGCGGGATCACGCCGCCGCCGTAGCCGAACACGCCGACCGTGCCGCCCTTCCAGTAGCCCTTCTTGGTGCGGTACGAGGTCTCGAGCGTGCCGAGCAGGTCGACGACGTAGTCCTTGTCCTGGGCCAGGCGCTTCAGTCCGCTGACGAAGCTGGGCCAGGGGCCGGTCTCGAGCTCGTCGAGCATCGGCGTGTCGTGCATCTTCTTGGCCATGCGTGGTCTCCTTGGGTGGCCAGCGTCGGTAGCTTGCGCGCCGCGGCGGCTGCGCGGCCGCCTCTGCGAGCGGCTCGTGGCGCGACGTCCGGGCATTCTGCGGGCGACCCGACGCGCGGCGCTATCACCCGCGTCGGGTAGCCAACGATAGACCGGATAGGGGGTGAGGACACTACCCGGATGGGTTATGCGCCGATCCCCCGTGCCGGGTATGGACGGCGACACGCGCGGCCGCGCTCAATGCCGCCTTCGGCCCCCTGTCCCGGGCCGCGCCGTCATGCCCCGCGTCACTCCCGTCACCCAGCTGCGCGTGCCCTTGGGCGGCCAGCACATCGAGCTGCAGCAGGTCGACCACGACGCCGGCGGCATGAGCCTGCTGCGCACGCGCATCCGCGAGGGCAGCCGTTTCACCGTGTTCGACGTCGACCCGCTGACCGCGCGCGCCTGGGGCGAGGCGCTGCTGGCGTGGGCGCGCAGCCAGCCCGGGCCCGCGCCGTGAACGGCACCTTCGACGACCCCGACGACGACACGCCGCCGACCGCGACGATGGTCGACGTCGCGTTCCCGCTCGAGGGGCGCAGCCTGCCGCGCGACCACCGGCTGGCGCTGGCCGACGCGCTCGACGCCGCGGCGCCGTGGCTGCGCGAGCTGCCCGGCGCCGGGCTGCACCCGGTGAACCTGGTGCACGGCAGCGGCGACCCGGCGCTGCTGTCGGGCCGTGCGCGGCTGCTGCTGCGCGTTGCGCGCCCGCACGCCGAGGCGCTGCAGCGCGCGCTGGCCGGGCGCGAGCTCGACGTCGGCGGCCACCGCGTGCGCCTGGGCGAGCCGCACCTGCGCGAACTGCTGCCGCACAATACGCTGTACGCGCACTTCGTGGCCAGCGACGCGGCCGACGGCCACGACGAGCGCGCGTTCCTCGCGGCGGTCGACGCCGAGCTCGACGCGCTGGGCGCCGCGTGCCGCCGCGTGTGCGGGCGGCGCCAGCTGATCCGCGGCGGCGTCGCGCCGCTCGGCGGGTTCAGCCTGATGCTGCACGGGCTGGCCGTCGCGGCGTCGCTGCGCGTGCTCGAGGCCGGCGTCGGCGGCCACCGCCGCCTCGGCTGCGGGCTGTTCGTGCCGCACCGCTCCGCTGCCGCGGTCGGCGGCTGAACGACTGCGTGCCGGTGCGACCGACCTTCACCCCCGCCACCAGGAGACCACCGACATGGGATACGTCGTCGACGGCCAGGAACTCGACACCGACGACCAGGGCTACCTGCTCGAGCCCGACTACGGCGAGGAGATCGTGCGCGTGATCGCCGCCGCCGAGGGCATCACGCTGACCGACGCGCACTGGAAGGTGATCGCGTTCCTGCGCGACGAGTACCGCGAGCACGGCCACACGCCGAACTTCCGCAACATGCTCAAGGGGGTGGCCGATGGCGTGCTGCCCGGCTGCGACAGCAAGACGCTGTACGACCTGTTCCCGCTGGGCCCGGCCAAGCAGGGCGCGAAGGTGGCCGGGCTGCCGCAGCCGTACGGCAAGGGGGGGTATTGATGGCCTCCCCCCGAAGCGCCTTCGGCGCGCCCCCCCAGGGGGACGCCGCCGGCGCACCGGCGAGGCCGGATCCGCGGCGGCCGCTGGCAGGGGGCTTCGCTGCGCTCGCGCAGGGCAGCCGGGCGACCCCGGCCGGAGGACGTGCCGCATGGCGATGCGCCTGAAGACGCACTGGTTCAAGCCGGAGCAACCGAAGACGCCCGAGCAGAACGCCGGGGCGATCGGATTCATCGTCTGGCGCGTCGCGCGCAACATGCTCGACCGCATGCGCAAGGCCGGCTTCGACATCGACGTCGGCGTGCCGTACTTCGCGTTCATGCGCGAGGTGCTGGCGTTCCTCGTGCAGGTCGCCGACCGCCTCGCCTACGCGCGGCTGGACGCCGCGTCGCGCGCCGCGTTCACCACCGCGCTGGTGCTGCGCTGCGCCGACTACCTCGAGGAGAACGAGGGCGACCTGCTCGGCCCGGTCGAGGCCGGCGCACCGTCGTACCGCGAGCGTTTCATCGACCTCTGCAACGAGCTGTCGGCCCACTACGCCGAGTTCGGCTTCGGCGACGACGGCCCCGACTTCGGCTTTCGCCGCTACCTGGGCAGCCGCGTCGAGCCGCTGCTGCCCGAGAAGGACCGGCGCTGGGTGCTCGACCAGGTGATGGACATCGAGGTGCCCGAGGCGGTGACGCTGGTCACGCGCGGCATGGACGGCGTGTTCTCGACCGAGCCGCGGCCGCGCCGCGCCTCGGCGCTCGGCGCGGACTGACCCCGACCGGCATGGACACGCTCGCCGCCCGCCAGCGCCCGACCGCCTCGGACGGTCCGTTCGACCTCGGCAACGCCAGCGCGTACCGCCGCTGGCGCGACTGGAAGCTCGCGGTGCACCCGCGCAGCGCCGACGACCTCGTCGTCGAGGTCGCCGACCCGTTCGCGCTGACGACGTCGGAGCGCGACGCGCTGCTCGAGCGCATCGCGCGCGCCAACATGGCGGTGTACCGCGCGCCCCCGGCCGCGGTCGACGCGTCGCTGCCGCGCGCGCTCGGCCGCCAGCTGGGGCTGCTGCGGCTGGACGCGAACTGGCTCGCCGAGGACGACGGCGTGTCGCACATCACCGTCTCGGAGCACGGCGGCACCCGCGGTGAGTTCATCCCCTACACCGACCGCGCGATCGGCTGGCACACCGACGGCTATTACCACCCGGCCGGCCGGCGCATCCACGGCATGCTGCTGCACTGCGTGCGCCCGGCGGCCGAGGGCGGCATCAACTCGCTGCTCGACCCCGAGATCGCCTACATCGCGCTGCGCGACGCCGACGCGCGTCACGTCGCGGCGCTGATGGCCGACGACGCGATGACGATCCCGGCACGCGAGGCCGACGACGGCGGCGTCGCGCGCCCGGCGCAGCCGGGGCCGGTGTTCTCCTTCGACGACGCCGGCGCGCTGCACATGCGCTACACGGCGCGCACGCGCAGCATCGCGTGGAAGGACGACGCCGCGACGCGCGCCGCGCTGGCCTGCCTCGAGGCGCTGCTGGCCGGTGGCGCGCCGCAGGTGCTGCGGCTGCGGCTCGACGCCGGCATGGGCATCGTCGGCCACAACGTGCTGCACGCGCGCAGCGCCTTCGTCGACGACCCGCGACGCCCGCGCCTGCTGTACCGCGCGCGTTTTCTCGACCGCGTGCACGCCGCCGGAGCCGACGCATGGCGCAGTGGGTGACGGTGTGGCGCGCCGCGCAGCTGGTGGGCGTGTCGCGCGGGGCGCTGCAGCAGCGCATCCGCGACGGCGAGCTGCAGGTCAGCGACGACGGCCGCGTGCCCACCGAGGCGTTGCTGCGCCTGTACCCGCAGGCCCAGCTCGAGGAGACCGGCATGCTCGAGCGGGTCGCGCGCATCAAGGAGGAGGCCTTCGGACGCCGCGTGCGCGAGCGCCTGCTGCCCAGCCAGGAGGTGCTGGCGCAGCGGCTGTTCGCGCAGACGCAGGAACTGGCCGACGTGCGGCGCCACCTCGAGCGTTACCACGCGCTGCTGATGGACTTGCGCGGGCGCATCCGCACCGAGGCCGAGGCGGCGCGCGATGATGTGCGCTGGCAGGCGCTGCAGCGCGAGGCCGACCGCGGCCTGGCGCGCGTGCTGGCCACCGAATCGGTCGACGTGCTCGACGTGATGGACGACATGCTCAAGGTGATGACCGCGCAGGTCACGCTGCGCCCCAGCGGACACGAGTTCAGCGTCGAGGGCCACGACACGCTGCTGCAGGCCGGGCTGCGCGCCGGGCTGAAGCTGAACTACGGCTGCGGCAACGGCAGCTGCGGCATGTGCAAGGTGCGCGTGATCAGTGGCGAGGTGGCCAAGGTCCAGCACTTCGACTACCCGCTGTCCGAGGCCGAGCGGCTCGCCGGCTACACGCTGATGTGCGCGCACACCGTGGCCAGCAGCGAGCTGGTGCTCGAGACGCTCGAGGCGCGCGGGCCGCAGGACATCGCGCCGCAGCAGATCACGACCACCGTGCGCGCGGTCACCGAGCTGGCGCCCGACACGCGGCTGCTGCACCTGCAGACGCCGCGCACGCACCGGCTGCGCTTCCTCGCCGGACAGTCGGTGACGCTCGGGATCGCCGCCGGCGGCGACGACGTGCACGCCACCTACCCGGTCGCGAGCTGCCCCTGCGACGACCGCAACCTGCACTTCTACGTCGCGCGCGACGACGACGACGCGTTCGCCCGCCACCTGTTCGCCGGCGCGCTGCGCCAGGGGCAGGCGGTGACCGTGTGGGGCCCGCTGGGCGAGTTCGTGCTCGCCGACAGCCCGCGCGCGCTGGTGTTCGCCGCCTGCGACACCGGCTTCGCGCCGGTGAAGAGCCTGATCGAGCACGCGCTGGCGCTCGACGCCGCGCCGTCGCTGGCGCTGTTTTGGCTGGCCACGCGGCCCGACGGGCACTTCCTGGCCAACCAGTGCCGCGCCTGGTCGGAGGCGCTCGACGCCTTCGAGGTCACGCTCAGCCGCCACGACGACCCCGCCGAGGGCGCTCGCCAGATGGCGCAGGCGATGCGCGCCGACCTGTTCGACATCGACTGCGACTTCTACGTCGCCGGCCCCGAGGCCTTCGTGGCCACGCTCGACGCGCAGCTCGCCGCCGCCGGGGTGCCGAAGATCCAGCGCTTCGCCGAGGTGGTGTGAACGCGCCGACGCCCCCGCGGTCCCTCGAGGCCGACTGCAGCGGCGGCGAGTCGTTCGCGCTGCGCGTGATCGGCCACAGCATGGCGCCCGAGTTCAACGACGGCGAGATCATCGTCGTCGAACCCGACGGCGCGGTGCGCGACGGGTCGTTCGTCCTCGCGCTGCACGACGGCGAGTGGATCTTCCGCCAGCTGTGCGACGACGGCGATGGCCGCTGGCGGCTGCACGCGCTCGACCCGGCCTGGCCGGACCTGCCGCTGGCCGACCTGTCGGCGGTGCGCGGCGTGGTCATCCAGAAGGCGCTGCCGGGGCGGCGGCGCGCGTCCAAACGTTACGTCTGACCCACGAGAGGCGCCTCGCGATGCCCTACTACGTCTACCGCGTCGGCACGCTCGGCGTGCTGACCAAGCTGGCCGAGTTCGCGTCGTTCCGCGACGCGTCGGCGCACGCCAAGGCGCTGCGCGCCGCCGACGCGCCGGGCACGCCCGGGCGCGTGAAGGTGATGTTCGCCGACAACGAGCTCGCGGCCGAGGACCTGCTCGGCCAGGCGCGCGAGCCCCGCCCGACGATCGGCGAGGACGACTGAGCGCGCACGGCGCGACCGCGGGCATGGGCGACACCGACGTCGGCGACGGCGCAGCACCCCCGGGCGGAGGGTGCTGCGGCGGGCCGGCGTCGTGCGTGTTCGCGAAGGCCGTCGTCGCGCGCAGCGTCGGCTGCGAGCTGGCGCGGCGCGGCACGGTGGGCGAGAGCGAGCTCGTGCGCTGCGCGTCGCCGGTGGCGCACACCAACTGCGGCACGCTGGCCGCGCTGCTGCGCGAGCGCGCCACCTTCGCGCTGAGACTGCCGCGCCACGGCACGCCGCTGGTGCACGCCAAGGCGCTGCAGCTGCAGTGCGGCGGGCTGCTCGCGCTGCAGCGCGTGCTCGACGCCGACGTGCCCGACGTGCACCGCATGGTGGCGCTGGCGCAGCAGCGCTGGGGCAGCCTGGTCGACGCGCCGTGGGGCGAGATCGTGCCCGCGCTCGCCGCGTGGCAGCCGCGGCGGCGCCACCGCCCGCAGCCGCGATGACGTCGACCGACCTCGCCGCGCTGGCCGCCGCGGTGCAGACCAACTGCCACATCGCCGACGCGCGCCACGCCGCCGACCTGACGCTGTGCACCTACCTGCTGCAGATGCGCGAGTTCTACCGCTGGGAGCAAGGCCTGCCGCTGGGCGCGCCGCTGCCGCGCGAGGCGGTGGGCGCGTGGATCGCGCAGCGCGAGCGCGAGTGGGAGCGGCTCGAGGGCAGCGACTTCGTCGCGCTGCCGCCGCCGGCACGGGACGACGCCGATGCGCCGGCGGCGCTCGACGCCTTCGACGTCGATGCGATCGGCCCGCCGCTGGCCGCCCGCGGGCTGGCCTACGGCGCCGCGCTGGCCGCACGCGAGCGGCCCGGCTTCTTCCTCGCCGAGCTCGAGACGCTGCAGCGCCTCGACGACGGGCTGACGCTGCAGGTGTGCGGCCGCGAGCTGGCGCGCGGGCTGTTCGCGCCGCCGGCGGCGCTGATCGGCAACACCGTCGTGCTGCGCCGCGAGTCGCTGGCACGCTGGGTGTGGGAGAAGTTCGAGGCCTTCGCGGTGCGCCGCGGCGACGGCGCGTTCAAGGCCGTCGTCGACGCCTACGGCCTCGAGCGCGACTTCCACGCCGCGCTGCCGCGCCTGCTCGACGAGCAGGGCGCCACGCTGGTGCTGCACGAGGTCGGCGAGCACCGCGCCGGCCGGCGGCTCGACCCGGGCTGGGCCGCGCTGCGCCTGGCCCCGGGCATCGACCGCCGCACCGACCTGCTGCTGCGCGCGGTGCGCGACCTGGTCGCCGACCTCGAGACGACGCTGCCGACGCTGCTCGAACGCGGCGAAGACCGCGCGCTGCACTTCTGGTTCGCCACCTTCGACGGGCTGCGCGCCGCGCTGTGCCCGGCGCTGCACGGCGCGTACGCCGCGTGGCGCGACGGCGACGCCGGGCGCGCGCTGACGCGTGTGTGCCGCGCAGGCGGCGCGCACTTCGCCGCGCTGGCCGACGACCTGGTCGCGCTGCACGCGCGCCACGGCGACGACGCCGCGGCCCCGGTGGCCGCGCGGCTGGGCGAAGCCGCCTCGGTGTTCACGCGCTGAGTGCCGGCGCGCATCGCCGCGCCCCGGGCCACGACATCGCCGCGAAGCGGCGACCCCGATCACGGGAAATTGCCCATACCGGGTCGGTGCCGCTCCGCCTTATGGTGCTCGGCACCCGGGCCTTCGAGATGACCGACGCTTCGCACCCTCCCGCGCGACGGCCCGCCGCGGCTGCGCTGCAGGTGCTGATCGTCGACGACCATGCGCTGTTCGCCGACGGGCTCGCGCTGCTGCTCGAGCAGCTGGCCGGCGACGTGCACGTGACGCGTTCGTCGAGCTGCGAGGCGGCGCTCGACGGGCCGCTGGCCGACGGCGCGCCCGACCTGCTGCTGTTCGACCTGATGCTGCCCGGCGTGCGCCACCTGCAGGCCCTGGCGATGCTGGCGGCACGCGCGCGCGGCGCGCCCATCGTCGCCGTCTCGGCGGACGAACGGCCGCAGGTGATCGCCGACGTGCTGCGCGCCGGCGCCAGCGGCTTCATCCCCAAGTCGACCGGCGCGCAGGTGATGCTGGGCGCGCTGCGCCTGGTGCTGGCCGGCGGCGTCTACGTGCCCGACGTCGTGCTGCACGACAGCGCACTGCGCCGCGGCCCCGAAGGGCTGACGCAGCGCGAGCGGCAGGTGCTCGACCTGGTCGTCGCCGGCCACGGCAACCAGGCCATCGCCGACCTGCTCGACATCGCCGAGTCGACGGTGCGCGTGCACGTCACGTCGATCTTCCGGCGCTACGGCGTGCGCTCGCGCGCGGCGCTGCTGGCCCGGCCGGACGTCGCCGGGCGCCCGCGCGGCGACGCCGCGTGAACGCCACGCCGCACGACGCGGTGCCCGATCCGGCGCTGCGTCGTGCGATCGACGGCGAGTGCATGCGCCTGTCGTTCGCGCACCTGCTGTACGTGACCGGGGCCACGACGCTGATGGTCGTCGTGCTGGCGGCCCTCATGACGCGGCACGTGCCGCCCGGGGCGCTGGCCTGGTGGGTGGCGGGCTACGTGCTCGTCTCGCTGGTGCGCCTGCACGTGGCCCTGTGGTATCGCCGGCGCCCGCGGTCGCACGACGAACTCCGGCGCCGGCTGCCGCTGCTGGCGCTGGGGCTGGTGCTGGCGCCGCTGGCCTGGTCGGTGCTGCCGCTGCTCACGCCGCGCGACGACACCGCGGCGCTGCTGATCCAGCTGCTGTTCGCCGGCGGCCTGATCGCCGGGGGCGCGCAGACGCTGATCGGCACGCCGCGCATCCTGCTCGTCAACACGGTGCTGACGATGGGGCCGCTGGTCGGCCTGCTGCTCGCGTCGGGCATCGACGAGCAGGTGACGATGGGCGGGCTGGCGGTCTTCTACTACCTGTCCACGCTGCACTTCGGCCGGCGCAACCTGGCGGTGATCCGCGAGTCGGTCGCGCTGCGCCTGAGCAACCAGCAGCTGGTCGAAGCGCTGACGCACGCGCGCGACCAGGCCGAGCGCGCGCGCGAAGCGGCCGAGCGCGCCCACGAGGCCAAGAACCGCTTCCTCGCCGCCGCGAGCCACGACATCCGCCAGCCCATGCACGCCGCGCTGCTGCTGCTCGGCGCGATCGGGCCGGGCACGCGCGCGCGCACCGAGCTGCCCCTCGATCGGCTGAAGGCCGCGCTCGGCGCGGCGCGACAGATGCTCGACACGCTGCTCGACGTCTCGCTGCTCGACGCCGGCGCCGTGCAGCGCGCCGACACGACGTTCCCGGCGCAGGCCGCCGGCCAGCCGCTGATCGAGATGTTCGAGCCGGTGGCGGCGCGCAAGGGCCTGGCGCTGGGGCTGCGCTGCCCGCCCGAGCTGTGGCTGCACTCGGATCCTGCGCTGGTGCAGCGCGTGCTGGTCAACCTCGTGGGCAACGCGGTCAAGTACACCGAGCGAGGCGCCGTGCTGATCGGCTTCCGCCGGCGCGGCGACGCCTGCCTGGTGCAGGTGTGGGACACCGGCATCGGCATCGCGCCCGAGCATCTGGCGTCGGTGTTCGACGAGTTCACGCAACTGGACAACGCCGAACGCGACCGCCTGCGCGGCACCGGCCTCGGGCTGGCCATCGTGCGCCGCCTGTGCCGCCTGCTCGGCACCGAGGTCACGGTGCGCTCGACGCCCGGGCGCGGCAGCGTGTTCGCCTTCTCGCTGCCGCTGGGTCAGCCGTCGCCGCGGCTCGCGCAGCGCGCCGGCGCGGTGCCGGCCGCGCCGCGCCGCGCGACGCTGCTGGTCGTCGACGACGACGCGCTGGTGCGCGACGCGCTGGCGCAGCTGCTGTGTGCGCACGGCCACGCGGTGCGGCTGGCCGGCGGCGTCGAAGAGGCCCGGCGCGTCGCCGGTGCGGGCCCGCCACCCGACCTGGCGCTGATCGACTACCGCCTGCCCGGGCAGAAGACGGCCCTCGATGCGATCGAGGCGATCGACGCCGCGACGCGGCGCCGCGTGCCGGCGATCGTCATCACCGGCGACACGCATCCGCATCGCATCCGCGAGGCGCAGGCGCTCGGTCTGCCGCTGCTGTTCAAGCCCGTGCCGGCACACCGGCTGCTCGAGGCGGTCGACGAGGCGCTTAGTCGCATTGCTTAGCCGCTCTCGTATTGGCAAGCGGCGCGCAGCGGCCGCAGACTGCAGCAGCCCCTCGCGCCGGAGAGCATCATGCACAGCCCACTGGCCCGCCGCCTCGCCGCCGGCACCGCGCTCACGACGCTGCTCGTCACCACGCCGGCGGCGTCGCAACTGCTGCTGCAGCCCGGCCAGGTGCACGAGAACGTCGCCGCGACGGGACGCGTGATCGCGCAGTCGCCACGGCCCGGCACCCAGGCGGGCCTCGAAGCGCGGGTCGACTTCGGCCGCGCGGATGCGCTGACACAGAACATGCACCTGTTCGCGCAGAGCGGGGGAGCACTGCTCCGCCTGAATGCGACCGCCACGGCGAGGGGCGCCCTCCACGTCGACCTCTGCGTGCCGCGACCCGGCGCCGGCCAATGCGATGCGGCCTCGGACCCGACCGCGCCCGACATCCTGGTGAACCTCACGTTCAAGTACGGCATGGTCGGTCAGGTCACGTCGACCCTGGGCAAGAAGGCCAGCTTCTCCGCCAGCGCCTCGCTGATCGACCTCGAGCGCAACAGCTATGTCGCGTACCAGGACCTGGGCGGCATCTCGGCCAGCGGCGCCAACATCAAGTCGATTGCCAGCGTGCCGGTCCCGATCCCCAACTTCGCCGCAGACAACGTCACGCAGCCGATCACCTTCAGCACGTTTCTTCGTCGAGGCAAGGTCTATCGCTTCCAGCTCGCCGGTGCGGCCACGGCGACCTCGACATCCACGGGGCAGCTGACCGATGCGATGCCGGCTTCGGCCAACTTCTACGACCTCGTTCCGCGCCATCCGACGCAGCACGGCCGCATCCAGCTGCACAACCTGACGATCCGCGTCGAGCACGAGCAACCCGACCACGCCGCACAGATCGCGGCGCTGCAGGCGGCTCTCGACTCCTTGTCGGGGCAGGTGGGCGCGCTCGGCGAGCGTGTCGACGCGCTCGGGCAGCAGTTCGACGAGGAGTTCGCCGCCTTCAGCCAGATGCACGCGGACCTCGCGCAGCGCACCGCCGGCCCCGGTGCCCTGCTGATGCGCGAGCAAGGCGCGCCGCCGCCCGAAGGCGCGGTCTTCGTCGGCACCATGCGTTTCCTGCCGGGAGCAGGACCTGGCCCCGCGCGAGGCCCGGCGAACACGACGGTGGACGTCTACCTGGTGCCCGCCGCCACGTCGACCGCAGCGCCCGCCGCGCGCCGCTGACGCGGACCGACGCGGCGCGCGCGCCCGGGGCTCAGGGCTGCGGCTTGCGGATCGTCATCGCGCCGCGGATCTGCCCCACCGAGTAGCCGACCGCGAGGTCGTTCGGGTAGCGCGACTGCAGCTGCGCGCGCACCGCGGCGCTGAGCTTGTCGGCCGGGCCGTGGCAGTTCAGGCACAGCTCCTGCGTCGGCAGCGCACGCATGTAGCGCCACACCGTCTGCCCGTCCACCGACACCGCCTCGGCGCGTTCCAGCGTCGCCGGGTTCTCGCCGGCGGCGGCGCGGCGGTCGAAGTCCTGCAGCGTCGCGCGCTCCCAGTCGTCGGGCACCGCCTTCGGGTTGCGCTGGCGCAGGCTGACGCGGCGGATCGCCCAACCGCTGGCCTGCGACGCCTCGCGCGCCAGCTGCGGCGCGACCTCGCTGCAAGTGGCGATCGCGCCTTCGGGGCCGCCCTTGTCGATCTCGGCGCGCAGCACCGCCAGCAGCTTCGGCGGCACCGACGTGGCCACCGTGCGTGCCTCGCCGATCCACGCGGGGTCGGCGGCCGAGGCCGCCAGCGGCAGGAGCATCAGCGCGACCGCCGTGCGCAGGTTTCGTCCGTCCATCGTCAGCCTCCTCGTCGTCCCGGGATCCGTCGCGCGGCAAGGCGCGGGCGCGTCACGCATCGCGTTCGGCGCGCCAGGTGATGTACTTCAGCGTCGCCGCCGACCCGGCGACGATGCCGGCCAGCGCGATGAACGAGCCGATCGCCAGCGTGGACACGCCGGTCAGCCCCTGGCCGACGGTGCAGCCCATCGCGGTGACGCCGCCGAAACCCATCAGCACCGCGCCGATCAGCTGGTTGCGCAGGTCGGCGAACGACGCGAAACCCTCCCAGCGGAAGGTCTTCGACCGCATCGCCCACGCGAACGAGCCGGCGATCACGCCCAGCGCGGTGGCGATGCCGAAGGTCACGCGCAGCGACTTGTCGGTCCACAGCATCAGCAGCTCGAGCGTGAACGCGGTCGGTGCGACGAAGCTCATCGACTCGAGCGTGCGCGTGTTCGTCGCGAAGTAGGTCATCTCGAGCGTGTCGGGGTTCTCGCCGAAGCCCAGGTGACCGGTGAGGTACCAGCCGGCGACGACGATCGCGCCGATCACCAGCCCGGCGACCCACTGCGTCGCGGTGGCGCGGAAGCGCCGGTCCTTGAACACGAAGGCCAGCAGCGCCAGGCCGACGACCCACAGCGTGACCATCAGCGCGGTCTTCGGCGCCATCCCGGTGGCGCCGGCGACGACGCTGGCCAGGCTCTGGTCGGCCAGGCCCATCGCCGCGAGGTCGACCGACACCGGGTCGAGCCAGCTGGCGCGCCACTGGCCGAACAGGCCCTTGAGCGTCATGTACGCCGAGATGCCGAGGAAGGTCAGCACCACCAGCGAGCGCAGGCTGCCGCCGCCGACGCGGATCAGGTTCTTGTTCGCGCAGCCGCCGGCCATCGACATGCCCACGCCGAACAGCACGCCGCCGAGCAGCAGCGACAGCCAGTTCAGCGTCGGGCGCTGGTAGATGCTCTTCGGCAGGTCGATCAGGCCGGCGTGGAACAGCAGGTTGGTGCCGACCACGGCCACGGCGATCGCCAGCAGCCACATGCGCATGCGGCCCCAGTGGCCCATGTTGACGATGTCCGACACCGCGCCCATGGTGCAGAAGTTGGCGCGGTTGGCGATGGCGCCGAACACGAACGCCAGCACGAAGCCGCCCCACACGACGACTCGGCCGGGGTCTGCCGCCGCTTGCTCCATGGCCTCGGCCTCCTCCTCGCGCGACGCCGCGCGCTCAGATGAACAGGCACACGTCGGTGTCGCCGGCGAACTTCAGGAAGGTCGCCGCGCCGCCGTACTCGATGCCGTCGATGAACTCGCTCTTGTCGAACTCGAACAGGTCGACGGTCATCTGGCAGGCGATGAACTTGACGTCGGACTCGAGGCAGATCGTGCGCAGTTCCTCGAGCGACGCGACGCCCTTGTCCTTCATCTTCTTCTTCATCATCATCGTCGCCATCGCCTCCATGCCGGGCAGCACCGAGACGATCACCGGCATCGGCACCGGCATCGGCATCGCCGGGTTCGCCAGCGGGCTGATCGCGATGCCGCTCAAGTCCTTGCGCAGCAACTGCAGGCCGTAGAAGGTGAAGAAGACCTGCACGTCCCAGCCCAGCGAGGCCGCCGTCGACCCGAGGATCAAAGGCGGGTAGGCCATGTCGAGCGTGCCCTTGGTGGCGATGATCGCCATTTTCTTGCCAGCCATCGTTGCTCCGGGTCAAGCTGAAAGGGGTGTGCGCACACGCGCGCCACCGCGCCGCGGCGGTCTCGACCGCGCGGCGTCACGGCACGTCACGGCGCTCGGCCGGCTCAGGCCTTGCGCAGGAAGAAGACGTACTTGCCGCCCTCTTCGCTGGACGACAGCAGCGCGTTGCCGGTCGACTCGGCGAACGCCGCCATGTCGCACACCGAACCGGGGTCGGTGGCGACGACGCGCAGCACCTGGCCCGAGGCCATGTCGGCGAGCGACTTCTTCGTCTTGACGATCGGCAGCGGGCACGACAGGCCCGATGCGTCGAATTCCTTGTCGAAGTTCATGCAGAGATCTCCATGCGTGAGCGTGCCGATCGCTTCGTTCGAGAGCCGACCGTGCACGTGGCCGCGGCGCCGGCGCGGCCGCGCCACACTGCGGCTATTACGGGCGATGGTCGCTGCCGCGTCTATTACCGCGATGGGTGACCGCTCATAGCCCACATGGGTAGGAGGGGCAAACGCCGATGCGGAGCCGTCGCCGGTGTCCTCAGAACGGGATGTCGTCGTCCATGTCGTCGAAGCCGGTCGACGACTTCGGCGCCGGCTTCGGCGTCGGGCGCGCGGCCGGCGCGCTGCGCGGCGCGGCGGCCGCAGCGCCGCCGGCGTCGTCGCCGCCCATGCCCTCGCGACCGCCGAGCAGCTGCATCGTCTCGGCGACGATCTCGGTGGTGTAGCGGTCGTTGCCGTCCTTGTCCTGCCACTTGCGCGTCTTCAAGCGGCCCTCGATGTACACCGGGCGGCCCTTGCGCAGGTACTCGCCGGCCACCTCGGCCTGGCGGTCGTACAGCACCACCGAGTGCCACTCGGTCTCCTCCTGGCGCTCGCCGCTGTCGCGGTTCTTCCAGTTGCGCGTGGTCGCGATGCGCAGGTTGCACACCGCCGCGCCGCTGGGCGTGTAGCGCACCTCGGGGTCCTTGCCGAGGTTGCCGATGAGGATCACTTTGTTGACGCTGGCCATGGGCGCCTCCGGCGCTGCTGAACGGGGAGCGCAGCATTGTGCCGCAGCGGCCCCCGCGCCCCCGGGCCGCGGCGGGCGCTGCTGCTATCGTCGCGCCATGCAGGAGCGCCCCCCCGGCGACGAGCACCCCGACTTCTGGCGCAACCTGCGCCAGGAGCTGGTCGGCGGCCACCAGTGGATCGACCGCGCGGTGGTGCTGGCGTACGCGGTGGCCACCGGACTGGTGGTGGTCGGCTGCACGCTGCTGTCCGAGTGGGCCTACGCGCTGTACATGCACGGCCGCGGCCTGCAGCCCGCCGGGCCCTGGCTGGCGCTGCTGTGGACGCCGGCGCTGACGGTGGCGATCCTGTGGGCGACGCGGCGCTTCGCGCCGGCGGCGACCGGCTCGGGCATCCCGCAGGTGATCGCCGCGCTCGACGCACGCAGCGACGACGCACGCGTGGGCTGGCTGGTGTCGATGAAGGTGTCGCTGCACAAGACCTGGCTGGTCGCCGCCGGCATGCTCGCCGGGCTGTCGATCGGGCGCGAGGGCCCGACGGTGCAGATCGGCGCCGGCGTGATGCTGCACGCCCGGCGCTGGCTGTCGCCGGGCGCCGGCGTCGACGCGCACGACCTGATGGTCGCCGGTGCGGCCGCCGGCATCGCCGCGGCGTTCAACACGCCGCTGGGCGGTGTGATGTTCGCGCTCGAGGAGCTGTCGCGCCGGCGCGGGCTGTCGCATAGCGCGCTGGTCATCGTGAGCATCGTCACCGCCGGTCTGGTCGCGGTCTCGGTGTTCGGCAACATCACCTACTTCGGGCGGCTGGCGGTGCAGCGCCTCGACTGGGGGCTGTTCGGCCCCGGGCTGCTGGTGGCGCTGATCGCCGGGCTGGCCGGCGGGCTGTTCTCGCGCCTGATCGTGGTGTCGATGCAGGGGCAGGGCGACCGCTTCAGCCGCTGGCGGCGCGAGCACCCGCTGCGCTTCGCCGCCGGCTGCGCCTTCGGCGTGGCGCTGATCGGGCTGGTCACGCACGGCGCCACCGCCGGCGCCGGCGCCACGGCGACGCGCGAACTGCTCGAGGGCGACGCGCAGTGGCCGGCGCTGTACACGGTGCTCAAGTTCTGCGCCACCTGGCTGTCGGCGTGGACCGGCGTGCCCGCCGGCGTGTTCGCGCCGTCGCTGTCGATCGGCGCGGGCATCGGGCACGACGTCGCGCTGTGGGCCGGCGTCGGCGCCGAACGCGCGATTCCGCTGATCGCGCTGGGCATGGTCGGCTTCCTCGCCGCGACCACGCAGGCACCGATCACCGCCTTCATCATCGTGATGGAGATGGTCGCCGGCCACGCGATGGTGCTCAGCCTGATGGCCACCGCGCTGCTGTCCAGCGGCGTGTCGCGCATGGTCGCGCGGCCGATGTACGGCGAGCTGGCGTCGTTGCTGATGCCGCGGCCGGCCCCCGCGGCCGAACCGGCACGCGGCGGCCCGTCGTCGTAGCGTCGCGACGTCGGCGCGCGGTCGCCCGCGACCGGCGGCGGCGCACCGCCCCGTAACATGGCGGCCGCCGCGCCTCGCCCCACCGTCTTGCCGCCCACCCCCGCCCCCGTCGCCGATGCCGCACTGCAGGTGCTGCACGAGGTTTTCGGGTACGCGGCGTTCCGCGGCGAGCAGGCGGCGATCGTCGCACACGTGGCCGGCGGTGGCGACGCGCTGGTGCTGATGCCCACCGGCGGCGGCAAGAGCCTGTGCTACCAGGTGCCGGCGATCGTTCGCCACCGCGCCGGCCACGGGGTCACGGTGGTCGTCAGCCCGCTGATCGCGCTGATGCACGACCAGGTCGGCGCGCTCGAGGAGGCCGGCGTGCACGCGGCGTTCCTCAACTCGACGCTCGGCGCCGACGAGGCGCTGGCCACCGAGCGCGAGTTGCGCAGCGGCGCGCTGGTGCTGCTGTACGCCGCGCCCGAGCGCGTGCTCACGCCGCGTTTCCTGGCCATGCTCGACGCGCTGCACGAACGCGGCCGGCTGTCGCTTTTCGCGATCGACGAAGCGCACTGCGTCAGCCAGTGGGGGCACGACTTCCGCGAGGAGTACCTTGGGCTGTCGATGCTGCCCGAGCGCTACCCCGCCGTGCCGCGCGTCGCGCTGACCGCCACCGCCGACGCGGTGACGCGCGCCGACATCGTCGCGCGGCTGCAGCTCGGCGGCGCGCGCACCTTCGTCGCCAGCTTCGATCGCCCGAACATCCGCTACACCATCGTCGAGAAGGACGACCCGCGCCGCCAGCTGCTGCGCTTCCTGCGCGACGAGCACGACGGCGACGCCGGCATCGTCTACTGCGCGAGCCGCAGGAAGGTCGACGACACCGCCGAGTGGCTGCGCGCCGAGGGCATCGACGCGCTGCCGTACCACGCCGGGCTAGACGCCGAGACGCGCCGCGCGCACCAGGACCGCTTCCTGCGCGAGGACGCGCTGGTGATGGTGGCGACGATCGCCTTCGGCATGGGCATCGACAAGCCCGACGTGCGTTTCGTCGCGCACCTCGACCTGCCGAAGAACATCGAGGCCTACTACCAGGAGACCGGCCGCGCCGGCCGCGACGGGCTGCCCGCCGACGCGTGGATGACCTACGGGCTGGCCGACGTCGTGAACCAGCGCCGCATGATCGACGACAGTGCCGCCGACGAGGAGTTCAAGCGGCTGCAGCGCGACAAGCTCGACGCGCTGCTTGCGCTGGCCGAAGCCACCGACTGCCGGCGCGTTCGACTGCTGGCCTACTTCGGCGAGGACTACCGCGGGCCCGACGCGGATCCGGGTCTTCCGGTGCACGGCGAACCCCCTCGTGGGGTGGCGAGCGAAGCGAGCCTGGGGGCCCGTTGCGGCAACTGCGACAACTGCCTGCAGCCGCCGCAGACCTGGGACGCGACCGACGCGGCGCGCAAGGCGCTGAGCTGCGTCTACCGCTTCGCCCGGCACGGCGGCGACTTCGCGCCCGGCGCGTTCGGCGCCGGCCACCTGATCGACGTGCTGCGCGGCAAGGCCACCGACAAGGTGCGCCAGCACGGCCACGAGGGGCTGTCGACGTTCGGCGTCGGCGCCGACCTGAGCGAAGCGCAGTGGCGCGCCGTGCTGCGCCAGCTGATCGCACTGGGCCACCTGCGCGCTGCGGGCGAGTACCACACGCTGGCGCTGACCGACAGCAGCCGCGCGGTGCTGCGCGGCGAGGTCGCGCTGCAGCTGCGCCGCGCCAGCGACGGCGCGCCGCGTGCCCGCGCCGCCCGACGTGGCGCGACGCGCAAGGACGCCGCGCCGCCGCTGCCGCTGGACGCCGACGCGCTGCAGCGCTTCGCGGCGCTGAAGGCCTGGCGCGCCGAGGTGGCGCGCGAGCACGGCCTGCCGGCCTACGTGATCTTCCACGACGCGACGCTGGCCGAGATGGCGCGCGAGGCCCCCGGCTCGCTCGACGCGCTGGCGGGCATCAGCGGCGTCGGCGCGAAGAAGCTCGACGCCTACGGGCGCGAGATCCTGCGCGTGCTCGGGCACTGACGCGTCGCGGCGCCCGCGTGTTCGCCCGCGTGCCACGACGGCCGGCTCGCGAGCGTCGGGCTCGCCACGGCCGGCGCCGCCCCGAGAAACCGGCAACCCCTGCGGGGTGCCCGGCGGGCGGCCGGACGCGACGGCGCGTCAGCCGACCACCAGCCGCGCGCCGTCGCCCGTGCCCGCCCGCACCTCGCCGACCGCCGCCGCCGCGTCGAAGCCGTGACGGCGGAACACCGCGATCACTTCGTCGAGCACCGACGGCGCGCACGACACCAGCAACCCGCCGCTGGTCTGCGGGTCGGTGAGCAGTGCGCGGTCGGCGGCGTCGAAGCCTTCGGGCAGCGCGACGTCGGCGTCGTAGCCGGCCCAGTTGCGTCCCGACGCGCCGGTCACGAGGCCCTGCAGCGCCAGGTCGCGCACGCCCGGCAGCAGCGGCACGCGCGCCCAGTCCAGCCTCACCTGCCCGCCCGAACCGCGCGCGACCTCGAGCGCGTGGCCGGCCAGGCCGAAGCCGGTGACGTCGGTGATCGCGTGCACGCCGTCGATTGCCGCCAGGTCGGGCCCCGGCGTGTTGAGCTGGGTCGTCGACGCGATCATCTGCGCGTAGCCGCCGTCGCCGAGCCGGTCCTTCTTCAGCGCCGCGCTCATCACGCCGACACCCAACGGCTTGCCGAGTACCAGCACGTCGCCGGGTCTGGCGTCGGCGTTGCGGCGCACGCGCTTCGGGTGCACCAGGCCGAGCGCGACCAGGCCGTAGATGGCCTCGACCGAGTCGATCGTGTGCCCGCCGGCGATCGGGATGCCGGCGGCGCGCGCGACGCTGGCGCCGCCCTCGAGGATGCGCCCGATCGTCGCCGTCGACAGCACGTCGATCGGCATGCCCACCAGCGCCAGCGCCATGATCGGCCGCCCGCCCATCGCGTAGACGTCGCTGATCGCGTTGGTGGCGGCGATGCGGCCGAAGTCGTACGGGTCGTCGACGATCGGCATGAAGAAGTCGGTGGTCGCCACCAGCGCCTGCTCGTCGTTGAGCCGGTAGACGGCGGCGTCGTCGGCGGTCTCGACGCCCACCAGCAATTCCGCGGGCACCGGCGTGGCCGCCGCGCCCTTCAGGATCTGCGCCAACACACCGGGCGCGATCTTGCAGCCGCAGCCGCCGCCGTGCGACAGCGTGGTCAGCCGGGGCTCGCCGGCGGGTCGTTCGGGGGCCTTCATGCGGGGTTCTCTCCGTTCAGCGGCGGCCGGCGAGCAAGTCGGCCACCAGCGCCAGCAGCGCCTCGCGTTCGCGCGCCGGCGCGAAACGCGGCGCGAGCGCGGCGCACTGCGCCTGCAGGGCCGGCAGCATAGCCGCGTCGTCGCGCGCGCGCTCGACGAGCGCCGCGAGCCCCGTCGCGTCGCCGGGCTCGAACAGGCCGCCGTAGCCGGCGCCGAGCAGGCCGACGTTGCCGTCGATGCGCGACGCGAGCACCGGCGTGCCGCTGGTGACCGCCTCGATGACGACCTGCGCGCCGCCCTCCATGCGGCTCGGGTGCACCAGCAGGTGCGCCGCGGCGATGCGCGCGCGGGCGGCGGCGTGCGGCAACGCGCCGAGCCAGCGGTAGGTCGGCAGCGTCGCGGCGAGCGCGCGCGCCTCGGAAGCCAGCGCCGCGTCGAGCGCGCCGCCGACGTGGTCGAACACGATGTCGCGCCGGTGCGCGAGGCGCCGCGCCGCGTCGAAGAAGGTGCGCGGCGACTTCTCGTCACGCAGGTGGCCGACCATCAGCGCGCGCAGCCGCCGCGCCGTCTTCGCCCGCGGCCGCCGCGACGGCGCCGACTGCACGATCACCGTCGTGCGCCCGCGCAGCGCCGCGGGCAGGCGCCGCGCGCCGAGGTCGTTGAGCACGACGAGGCGGTCGCCGAGTTGCAGCGAGCGCTGCGCCTGCGCGTCGGTGTCGACGTCTCGGTAAAGGTCGGTGCCGGTCAGCACGACGACCAGCGCGCGTGCCGGGTGCGCGGCGCGCCACGCGGCGATCGACGGCGCCGAGCGCCGCGCGTGCAGCGCGATCATCAGCGCCTCGTCGCCGCCGCGCCAGTCGTCGGTCAGGCGCACCCGATAATCGTCGCCGAGGAACCGCGCCCAGCGCCGCGCCGTCTGCCAGTTGCCGTTGTTGGCGGCGGCCAGGTAGGGCGTCACGACGACGACGGCGGGCTTCACCCGCACAGGTTACCGCGCATGGCCACGCCCCCTTCCGCCTGCGGCGAGTGCGCCCGCCGCGCCGGCCGCACGACGCTGGCCGCCGCGCTGCGCGCCAGCCGCGCCGACACACTGGCCACGTTCGACGCGTTCAGGCGCGCGCTGCCCGGCCTGACGGTGCCGATGCGCGCCGAGCTGAACCCGCCGCTGTGGGAGCTGGGCCACGTCGGCTGGTTCCAGGCGTACTGGATCGCGCGCAACCCGCAGCGCCGCCTCGGCGCCGCCGCCGACCCCGACGTGCCGCGCCCCGTCGGCGAGCGCGCCGACGCCGACGCGCTGTACGACTCGAGCCGCGTCGCGCACGACGCGCGCTGGTCGCTGCCGCTGCCCGACGCCGACGCGACGCTCGCCGACCTGGCCGAGCAGCTCGAGTCGACGCTCGCGCTGCTCGCCGACACGCCCGAGCACGACCAGGCGCTGTACTTCTTCCGCCTCGCGCTGTGCCACGAGGACATGCACCACGAGGCGGCGCTGTACATGGCGCAGGGGCTCGGCGTGCCGATCGACGACGCGCGCTGGCAGCCGGCGCCGCTGCCGGCGCCTGCGGATGCGCTCGAGTTCGACGCGGGCACGTGGCGGCTGGGCCACGACGGCGACGGCTTCGCGTTCGACAACGAACTCGGCGCGCACGACGTGGCGCTGGCGCCGTTCGCGATCGACGTGCAGGTCCTGCGCTGGGCCGAGTTCCTGCCCTTCGTCGACGCCGGCGGCTACGCGCAGCCGCGCTGGTGGAGCGACGCCGGCGCGCGCTGGCTGCGCGACAGCGGCGTGCAGGCACCACGCTTCCTGCGTCGCGCCGGCGCGGGCTGGCAGCGGTGGCGCCACGGCCGCTGGGTCGACCTGGACGTTGCGCTGCCGGCGTGCCACCTGACCTTGCACGAGGCGCAGGCCTGGTGCGCGTGGGCCGGCCGGCGGCTGCCGACCGAAGCCGAGTGGGAGCGCGCCGCGCTCGAGCGCCCCGAGGCGTTGCGCTGGGGCGACGTGTGGGAGTGGACCGCCAGCGCCTTCGCGCCCTACCCCGGCTTCGCGCCGCACCCGTACCGCGACTACTCGGCGCCGTGGTTCGACGGCCGGCCGGTGCTGCGCGGCGCCTCGTTCGCCACGCAGCCGCGCATGCGCCACCCGCGCTACCGCAACTACTTCACCGCCGAGCGCAACGACGTCTTTGCCGGATTGCGCACCTGCCCCGCCTGAGGCGACGTCAACCCGCGGCCAGCAGCAGCGCGAACCAGCGGCGTGCGTCGGTCCACGCCTGCACGCGGGCGAATCCGGCCTCGCGCAGCAGCGCCTCGAACCCCGCGAGCGTCCACTTGTACGAGTCCTCGGTGTGGATGCGTTCGCCGGCGTCGAAGCCGCGCCCGCCGCCCGGCCAGCGCACCGCCAGCGCACGGCGCGCCTGCAGGTGCATCTCGATGCGCGACGCGGCGGCGTCGAAGAAGGCGACGTGGCGCCAGTCGCGCACGTCGAAGTCGGTGCCCAGCAGCCGGTTCAGGTGGCGCAGCAGGTTCAGGTTGAACGCCGCGGTGACACCCAGCGCGTCGTCGTACGCGGACTCGAGCACGTCGGCCGGCTTGACGAGGTCCACGCCGATCAGCAGTGCGCCGCCACGCGCGGCCTCGCGCGCCTCGCGCAGCAGCCGCAGCGCGTCGGTGGGCGCGAAGTTGCCGATGCTCGAGCCGGGGTAGAACAGCAGCGCCGGCGCGTCGACCAGGCCGGCCGGCAGCGCCAGCCGCGCCGAGAAGTCGATCCCGACGCCGACGACGTCCAGCGCCGGATGGCGCTGCTGCAGCCGCTCGAGCGTCGTGCGCAGGTAGCCGGCCGAGATGTCGACCGCGACGTAGCGCCCGGGCGCGAACGCGCCGAACACCCGCTCGGCCTTCTCGCAGTTGCCGGCACCCAGGTCGACCAGCGTCGCGCCGCGGCCCAGCGCGGCGTGCACCGCGGCGGCGATCGCGTCACCGTGATCCGCGAAGATCGCGGCTTCGGTGCGCGTCGGGTAGTACTCGGGCAGCTCGGTGATCGCGTCGAACAGCCGCGATCCGAGCGCGTCGTAGAAGAACTTCGGCGGCAGCCGCGCCGGGCGCCGCGCGAGACCGGCGGCGGCTTCGGCGGCGGGCGGCAGGCCCGCGGGCGCGGGGCATTCGATGAAGCGCGGGGCGCGCAAGGTGGCGGTCCTTCGGGCGGGCGGCCAATGTACCAGCGCGGGCGCAGGGTTGCGGCGCTTGGGTTCCAATCGGCACCGCAGCCAGCATGCGCCGGCTCGCGCGTTGCCCTTCTTCCGTCGACCTTCGAGGAGCCCCGCCATGTTGAGCCTGTCCCCGTCGCGCACCTTCAAGTCGCTGCTGACCTGCGCGCTGCTCGCCTTCGGCGCCATGGCGCACGCGCAGCAGGTGTTTCGCGTCACGACGATCCCCGAGGAAGCCGCCACCGAGCAGGTGCGCAAGTTCACGCCGCTGGCGGCCTACCTCGAGAAGCAGCTGGGCATGAAGGTCGAGTTCACGCCGGTCAGCGACTACCCGGCCGCCGTCGAGGCACTGGTCAACAAGAAGGTCGACCTCGTCTGGTTCGGCGGCTTCACGTTCGTGCAGGCCAACCTGCGCTCGGGGGGCAAGGTGATCCCGATCGCGCAGCGCGAGGAGGACACCAGGTTCCAGTCGGTGTTCATCGCCAAGACCGACTCGGGGATCAAGAGCCTGGCCGCGATGAAGGGCAAGCAGGTCAGCTTCGGTTCGCAGAGCAGCACGTCGGGCCACCTGATGCCGCGCAGCTTCCTGCTGGCCGCCGGCATCGATCCCGACAAGGACTTCAAGCGCGTCGCCTACAGCGGCGCGCACGACGCGACGATCGCCTCGGTGGTCAGCGGCAAGGTCGACGCCGCCGCACTCGACATCACGGTGTGGCGCAAGTTCGTCGGCGAGAACAGGGTCGACACGAAGGCCGTCGACGTCTTCTACACCACGCCGCCGTACTTCAACTACAACTGGTCGGTGCACGCCGACATGCCCGCGGCGCTGCGCGAGAAGGTCAAGACCGCGCTGCTCGCGCTCGACCCCGCCCACCCCGAGCACGCCGAGATCCTGCGCCTGAACCGCGCGACGCGTTACATCGCGACGACGCCCGAGAACTACAAGGGCCTCGAGGCCGCCGCGCGCAGCGCCGGGCTGCTGTGACGACGCACCGCGCGTGAAGGTCGAGCTTCGAGGCGTCGCTGCGCGTCATCCGGCGGCGCGGGCTGGCGCGGCGCCGGCGCTGAAGGCGCTGGACCTCGTCGTGGCCGCGGGCGAGCAGGTCGCCGTGATCGGCCCGTCGGGCGCTGGCAAGACGACGCTGCTGCAGGTGCTCGCGTGCGCGCTGCCGCCGGCGGCTGGCCGGGTCGCGCTCGACGGCGTCGAGCCGTGGTCGCTGCCGCGGCGCGCGCTGCAGCGGCTGCGCGGGCGGCTGGTCCTCGCGCCGCAGGTGCCGCCGCTGCCGCCGCGCCAGCGTGTGGTCACCGCCGTGCTCGCCGGCCGGTTGCCGGCACTCGGCCTCGCGGCCAGCGTGCGCTCGCTGTTCTACCCGAACGACATCCCCGCCGCGCACGCGGCGCTCGAGCGCTTCGACCTTGCCGAGAAGCTGTTCGAGCGCGTCGACCGCCTGTCGGGCGGCGAGCGCCAGCGTGTCGGGCTGGCGCGCGCGCTGCTGGCGCCGGCGTCGCTGTGGCTCGTCGACGAACCCCTGTCGGCGCTCGACCCGGCGCGTTCGGCGCAGGCCATCGCCACGCTGGTCGACGCGGCGCGCGAGCGCGACGTGACGCTGGTGGCCACGCTGCACCAGGTCGACGTCGCGCTGGCGCAGTTCCCGCGCATCGTCGGCCTGCGCGACGGCGCGCTCGCCTTCGACCTGCCCGCCGCCGAGGTCTCGCGCGAACAGCTGGCGCGCCTGTACGCGCAGCACGAGCACGAGCTGCGCGGCGACGCACCACCGGCTGCGGCCGACGAGACACCGGCCGCTGCGCAGCCGGTGGTGATGCACTGCCGCTGAATCGCATGGCGGTCGCCGTTGCGTCCCGCACCACGCCGCCCGCGCGCGACCCGGCGTGGTCCGGTCGCGTGTTCTGGGCGGGCGCCGCGCTGGTGCTGCTGTGGCCGCTGCTCGTGGCCACCGAGTTCAGGCCCTGGGTGCTGCTCGAACCCGACAACCTCGAGGTCAGCGCGCGGTTCGTCGGCGGCTTCTTCCCGCCGGCGCACGACGCCGAGTTCCTCTCCCTGGTTGCGCGCGAGACCTGGCGCACGGTGGCCATCGCCACCGCCGGCATCACGCTCGCGCTCGTCGTCGCGGTGCCGCTGACGCTGCTGTCGACGCGCGCGCTGTCGGTGTCGGCGCTGTCAGGGCGCATGGCGCGCGCGCCGTTCTGGCTGCGCCAGGGCGTGCGCGGGGTGCTGATCGTGTTGCGCAGCGTCCCCGAGCTGGTGTGGGCGCTGGTGTTCGTTCGCGTCGTCGGCCTCGGGCCGACGGCCGGCGTGCTCGCCATCGCGCTGACCTACGGCGGCATGCTCGGCAAGGTCTACGGCGAGATCCTCGAGAGCGGCGAGACGCACGCCACCGAGACGCTGCTGCGCAACGGCGCGGGCCGGCTGCAGGCGTTCTTCTACGGCCTGCTGCCGACCAACGCCGCCGAGCTGACGTCGTACACCGTCTACCGCTGGGAGTGCGCGATCCGCTCGTCAGTGGTGCTGGGCTTCGTCGGCGCCGGCGGACTCGGCCAGCAGCTCGACAATTCGATGAAGATGTTCCAAGGCGGCGAGGTGGCGACGATGCTGCTGGTGTTCATCGCGCTGGTCGCACTCGCCGACCACGCCAGCGCGTGGCTGCGGCGCACGCTCGGATGAACACGCCCCCCAGGCCCGTCGCGGCCAACGCCCCGTACAAGCTGCCGCCGTCGCTGTTCGACGCGCGCTGCAGGGCCTGCTGGTTCGTGCTCGGCCTCGCGTGGCTCGTCGTCGCCAGCTTCTGGACGCTGGACCTGCAGTGGGGCCAGTTCCTGTCGGTCGAGGCGGCGCGCAGCATGGGCCGCTTCGTCGGCGAGTTCTTCCCGCCCGACCTGTCGGTGCCGTTCCTGCGCAAGGTCGCGGTCGGCGCCTGGGAGACGCTGGCGATGTCGCTGCTGGGCACCGTGCTCGCCGCGGCGGCCGGGCTGGCGCTCGCGCTGCCGGCCAGCCGGCTGCACGAGGGCGACGCCGCCTGGGGCCGCACGCCGACGCGCCTCGTGCTCAACGCGCTGCGCTCGATCCCCGAGCTGGTGTGGGCCGCGCTGCTGCTGATCTCGGCCGGGCTCGGGCCGTTCGCCGGCACGCTGGCGCTGGCCGCGCACACCAGCGGCGTGCTCGGCCGCCTGTTCGCCGAGGCGGTCGAGAACGCGCCCCCCGGCCCCGCCGCGGCGCTGCGCGCACAGGGCGTCGGCAACGCCCGCGTGTTCCTCTACGCGACGCTGCCGCAGGTGCTGCCGCAGCTGCTGAGCTACACGCTGTACCGCTGGGAGAACAACATCCGCGCCGCCGCGGTGCTCGGCGTCGTCGGCGCCGGCGGGCTGGGCCAGCTGCTGGCGTTCCACATGGGCCTGTTCCACATGGGCAAGACGGCCACCATCCTCGGCGCGATGCTGGCGATGGTGGTGCTCGTCGACGCGCTGAGCTACGGCACCCGGCGGCTGTTGACGCGTTGAGCCGTGCGCGCTCGCGCGCCGCGAGCCGCGAGCCGCTCTCAGAACGACTCCCTCTCCGCCTCGAGGTAGGCCAGGCTGGTGTACTTGCCGATGTTCGACTCGAAGCCCTGGGTCGTCGCAGCGTACTTGCGCACCCGCGGGTCGGCCAGCACGAGCGCCTTGGCCTGCTCGAGCGGCACGCCGTCCTTCACCGCCTGTTCGCACGGGCGGTAGATGCCCTCGAACAGTTCGCGGTTCTCGCGCAGCAGGTCGGCGCCGGCGTCGCCGTGCCCCGGGATCCACACCCGGGTGCGCGTGTTCGCCTCGAGCGCGTCGAAGGTCCTGAACGTGCCGACGTAGCTGCCGTCGTCCATGTTGGCGATGCGCCGGTGCATCGCGACGTCGCCGACGTGGGTCACGCGGTCCTCGACGACCTCGACGCACAGGTCGCACGGCGTGTGCGCGGCGCCGTAGTGGTGCAGGCGCAGCGTGACGTCGCCGAAGCGCATCGTCGCGCCGGGCTCGACCGGCCGGTTCGGCGCGACGATCTGCGTGCCCAGTGTCGCGCCGTTCGTCCAGCGCTCGAGCAGCGAGCGCCACAGGTTGCCCTGCACGCCGGCGATCTCGCGCATGCACTCGGGCAGCGCGTAGATCGGCAGCTGCTCGCCGTAAGCCTCGCGAAACGCTTGGTTGCCCAGCCAGTGGTCGCCGTGGTAGTGCGAGTTGAACACCGCCACCACCGGCCGGTCGGTGACCGTCCTGATGCGCCGGATCGCCATGCGGCCGATCTGCAGCGAGCCGCCGCTGTCGAGCACGACCACACCGTCGCGCGTGACGACGAACACGACGTTGGCCATCATCCCCTGGTTCTCGGGGGTCGGGAAACCGTCGGGCGTCCACACCATCCACACGTGGTCGCTGATGCGGCGCAACGGGTAGTCCTTGACCGGCGGGCCCTCGAAGAAGTCCTGGAAGCCGTCGGCGGCGCGCGCCAGCGTGGCCAGCGGCGCGCCCGGCAGCAGGTCGGCGGCGGCCGTCGCGCCGACGGCGGCGGCACCGAGCAGCCAGCGGCGGCGCGAAGGATGGAACGGTGTCATGCCGGGCTCCTCATGCATGGCTTCATGCGCATGGATGGATATTGTCGGCGTTTTGCGGGCCCCCTGCCGGCGCCGGCGCGGCGTCGTGGGACCTCGCGGTCCCGCGCCGCGCCGCCACGTCCGGCGCCGCGGGCCCACGCGGCTTGGCGCAGCGCGCTCGCTATCATGGCCGGTTCCCCTGCCCGTGCGCATGGCCCAGCCGCCCCTCGATCCACCGTCGCCCGCGCCAGCGCTGATCCGCGTGCGCGGCGCGCGCACGCACAACCTGAAGAACGTCGACCTCGACATCCCGAAACACGCGCTGGTGGTGATCACCGGGCTGTCGGGCTCGGGCAAGTCCAGCCTGGCGTTCGACACGCTGTACGCCGAGGGGCAGCGGCGCTACGTCGAGAGCCTGAGCGCCTACGCGCGCCAGTTCCTGCAGCTGATGGACAAGCCCGACGTCGACGTGATCGAGGGCTTGTCGCCGGCGATCAGCATCGAGCAGAAGGCCACCAGCCACAACCCGCGCTCCACCGTCGGCACGATCACCGAGATCCACGACTACCTGCGCCTGCTGTACGCGCGCGCCGGCACGCCGTACTGCCCCGACCACGACCTGCCGCTGGCCGCGCAGAGCGTCTCGCAGATGGTCGACGCGGTGCTCGCGCTGCCCGAGGGCACGCGGCTGGCGGTGCTGGCGCCGGTGGTGCGCGACCGCAAGGGCGAGTTCGCCGAGCTGTTCGCCGACCTGCAGGCGCGCGGCTACGTGCGCTTGCGCGTCGACGGCGTCGTCGTCGAGGTCGACGCGCTGCCGACCCTGAAGAAGAACGAGAAGCACGACGTCGACGTCGTCGTCGACCGCGTGAAGACCCGCGGCGGCGACGCGGCGCTGCGCCAACGCCTCGCCGAGAGCTTCGAGGCGGCACTGGCGATCGCCGACGGCCGCGCGCTGGCGCTGGAGATCGACCACGGGCGCGAACAGGTGTTCAGCAGCCGCTTCGGCTGCCCGCGGTGCAGCTACGCGCTGCCCGAACTCGAGCCGCGGCTGTTCAGCTTCAACTCGCCGGTGGGCGCGTGCCCGCAGTGCGACGGGCTGGGCCAGGTGACGGTGTTCGATCCCGAGCGGGTCGTCGCCTTCCCGAGCCTGTCGCTGGCCGCCGGCGCCGTCAAGGGCTGGGACCGGCGCAACGCGTACACGCACTCGCTGCTCGACAGCGTCGCGCGCCACTACGGCTTCGACATCGACACGCCGTTCGAGGACCTCGCGCCCGCGCACCGCCGCGTGCTGCTGTACGGCTCGGGCGACGACGACATCGAGTTCGTCTACCGCGCCGACGCGCCGCGCGGCAAGGCGCGCGTGGTCAGGCGCCGCCACCCCTTCGAAGGGATCATCCCGAACTTCGAGCGGCGCCTGCGCGAGACCGACTCGGCGATGGTGCGCGAGGAGCTCGCGCGCTACCAGGCCGCGCGGCCCTGCCCGGCCTGCGCCGGCACGCGCCTGCGCCGCGAGGCGCGACACGTGTTCCTGCAGGGCGGCGACGGCGCGCGGCGGCCGATCTACGAGGTCGAGCGCGCGACGCTGGCCGACGCGCACGCGTACTTCGGGCGCCTGCAGCTGATCGGCGCGAAGGCCGAGATCGCCGACAAGGTGGTGCGCGAGATCGGCACGCGCCTGCGTTTCCTCGTCGACGTCGGGCTGGGCTACCTCAGCCTCGAGCGCAGCGCCGACACGCTGTCGGGCGGCGAGGCGCAGCGCATCCGCCTGGCCAGCCAGATCGGCTCGGGGCTGACCGGCGTGATGTACGTGCTCGACGAACCCAGCATCGGGCTGCACCAGCGCGACAACGAGCGCCTGATCGGCACGCTGCGCCGGCTGCGCGACCTCGACAACTCGGTGCTCGTCGTCGAGCACGACGAGGACATGATCCGCGCCGCCGACCACGTCATCGACATGGGCCCGGGCGCCGGCGTGCACGGCGGGCGCGTGATCGCGCAGGGCACGCCCGACGAGGTGGCCGCGAACCCGGCGTCGCTGACCGGGCGCTACCTGGCGCACGCGCTGCGCATCGCGGTGCCGTCGCGCCGCGCGGCACCCGCGGCGCCGACCGACGCGCCGACCGACGCGCTGAAGCTGCGCATCGTCGGCGCGCGCGGCAACAACCTGCAGCGCGTCACGGTCGCGATCCCGGTGGGGCTGTTCACCTGCGTCACCGGCGTGTCGGGGTCGGGCAAGAGCACGCTGGTCAACGACACGCTGTACGCCGCGGTGGCCAGGAAGCTCTACCAGAGCCAGCTCGAGCCGGCGCCGCACGACGACATCGAGGGCCTGGACGCGTTCGACAAGGTGATCAACGTCGATCAGAGCCCGATCGGGCGCACGCCGCGCAGCAACCCGGCCACCTACACCGGCCTGTTCACGCCGATCCGCGAGCTGTTCGCCGAGGTGCCCGCGGCGCGCGAACGCGGCTACGGGCCCGGGCGCTTCAGCTTCAACGTGGCCGGCGGGCGCTGCGAGGCCTGCCAGGGCGACGGCGTGATCAAGGTCGAGATGCACTTCCTGCCCGACGTCTACGTCCCCTGCGACACCTGCGGCGGCGCGCGCTACAACCGCGAGACGCTGGAGATCGTCTACAAGGGCCGCAGCATCCGCGACGTGCTCGAGATGACGGTCGAGGACGCGCACGCGTTCTTCGGCGCGGTGCCGGCCATCGCGCGCAAGCTGCGCACGCTGCTCGACGTCGGGCTGGGCTACATCCAGCTCGGGCAGAGCGCGACCACGCTGTCGGGTGGCGAGGCGCAGCGCGTCAAGCTGGCGCTGGAGCTGAGCAAGCGTGACACCGGGCGCACGCTGTACATCCTCGACGAGCCGACCACCGGGCTGCACTTCGCCGACATCGAGCTGCTGCTGCGCGTGCTGCACCAGCTGCGCGACGCCGGCAACACCATCGTCGTCATCGAGCACAACCTGGACGTCGTCAAGACCGCCGACTGGGTCGTCGACATGGGCCCCGAGGGCGGCGCAGGCGGCGGGCAGGTGGTGGCCACGGGCACGCCCGAGCAGGTGGCCGCGTGCGCCGACAGCCACACCGGCCGCTTCCTCGCCGCCAAGCTGAGGCCGGCCCGGTGACGACCGCCGGCGGCGGCGCAGATCCTGCGCCGAACCGACGGACCGGTCGGTGCTCGGGGCGCGGCCACGCCGGCAGCGGGCGCCCTGGCGGCGCCTCGGCGCGGATCGTGTCGATGCCGATGGCTGCGGCGTCGTCGCGCAGACGGTCGAGGCGCAGCGTGCGGCCAACGCCGCGGCGTGACATCGGGTAAGGTGCGGTGGCGCGCCCAGGCCGGACACGCGACAGGAGCCCCCGATGCCCGCTTCGATCACGCTGCAGGCCGCCGACGGTCACCGGCTGTCGGCCCATGTCGCCGAACCCGCGGGAACGCCGCGCGGCGGCCTCGTCGTCGTGCAGGAGATCTTCGGCGTCAACGACCACGTCCGCCGCGTCGTCGAGGGCTACGCCGCCGACGGCTACCTGACCGTCGCGCCGGCGCTGTTCGACCGCGTCGAGCCCGGCGTCGAGCTCGGCTACGACGACGCCGGCGTGCAGCGCGGCCGCGCGCTGAAGGCCGCCAGCGACGCTCAGCGCGCGCTGCTCGACCTCGCCGCCGCGGTGACGCACGCGGCACGCGCCGGCAGGGTCGGCATGGTCGGCTACTGCTGGGGCGGTCTGCTGACCTGGCTCGCCGCGGCGAACGTCGACGGCCTGGCCGCCGCGGTGCCGTACTACGGCGGCGGCATCCCCGACCACGCGGCGCTCGCGCCGCGCTGCCCGGTGCTCGCGCACTTCGGCGCGCGCGACGCGCTGATCCCGCTCGCCGGCGTCGAGGCGCTGCGGCGCGCGCAGCCCGGCGTCGACGTGCAGGTGTACGACGCCGGCCACGGCTTCAACTGCGAGCAGCGCGCGAGCTTCGACGCCGCGGCCGCGGCGCTCGCGCGCGAGCGCACGCTGGCGTTCCTGCGCCGCCACGTCGGCTGAACGCCGGCCCGCCGAGGAGCCCCGCATGCATGATGCCCCCCGCCGGTCGCCGTGGCGCGGGCCCGGCGCCTGGCTCGCCGCCGTCGCGATCGCCGGCGCCGCGGTCGCCGCCGAGCCGGTGCCGTACGACGGTCCGCTGTTCGACGCGCACCTGCACTACAACGACGACGCGCAGCAGCCGCACCCGCTGTCCGACGTGCTCGCGCGCATGCAGCGCAGCGGCGTGCGCGCGATCGTCGCCAACAGCCGGCCGAACGACGGCACGAAGGCGCTTGCCGCCGCCACCGAGGCGACACGCGCGGCCGGCGTCACCGTGGTGCCGATGGTGCGCCTGTACCGCGACCGCGCCGACTACCAGTCGTGGTTCCGCGACCCGTCGATCGCGCGCATGGTCGACGCCGAGCTGGCTGCCGGCACCGCCGCCGGGCCGTACCGCGGGCTCGGCGAGTTCCACCTGTACGACAGCGCCGACGCCGACGGCCCCGTCGCGCGGCAGCTGATGCAGCTCGCCCGGCAGCGCGGGCTGGCGGTGCTCGCGCACTGCGACGACGTCGCGGTCGACAAGCTGATGGCGCACGCGCCGGGCGCGACGCTGATCTGGGCGCACACCGGCATCGGCGGCGTGCCGGTCGAACGCGTGCGCGAACTGCTGCGCCGCCACCCGACGCTGATGGGCGAGCTGTCGTACCGCCCCGGCCTGGTCGTCGACGGCCGGCTGAGCCCCGAGTGGCGCGCGCTGTTCGTCGAGTTCCCGCAGCGTTTCCTCGTCGGCTCCGACACCTGGGTCAACGCCCGCTGGCAGTACTACGAGGCGCTGATGGCCGAGGCGCGGCGCTGGCTCGGCGAGCTGCCGCCCGAGGTCGCGCGGCGCATCGCCTGGGGCAACGGCGCGGCGCTGTTCGGGCTGGGCACGCCGTGAGCCCCCGGCGCCGACGACACACCGGAGCCACGCACCGATGAACACCGACTACGCCGAGTCGCGCCACCACGAGGTGCGCAAGACGCGGCTGCTGATGGTCGACGGCCGGCTGGTGAACAACCAGCGCAGCGTCGACGCCGCGGCCAGCGCGCGCGTGCACGAAGGCGGCTACTGGGGCTTCGCGTCAAGCGCCGACGCGCCCGGCGACGGCACGCTGCTCGACCAGGCGCGGCGCAACGCGCGCTCGATGTCGCGTTTCGGCGCACGCGGCGCCGCGCCGCTGCCGGCCGACTCCCACGTCGGCGAGCACGAGCTGCAAGGCGCCCCGCCGCTGACCGGCGCGCAGGCGATTGAGCGCCTGCGCGCGCTCGACGCCTGGTGCCGCACGCGCCACCCCGGCCTGACGAGCGTGCGCCTGCTCGCGCAGGAGGAGCGCCACGACAAGCGGCTGCTCACCAGCACCGGCAGTCGCTGCCGCAGCGTGATCGCGCGCGGCACGCTGCAAGTGACGATGACCGCCGGCGCCCGCGACGGCGCGCCGGTCGAGCTGACCGACACCTGGTCGTGCGCCGGCAGCCTCGCCGACCTCGCGCTCGACGCCGAGACGCTGGCGCCGCAGCTCGACCGCCTGCACGCGCACCTGCGGGCCAAGTGCGACCCGGTGCCGGCGCGCGGCGGCGAGCACGTGGTCGTGCTCGCGCCGCGGCTCGCCGGCATGCTGGCACACGAGGCCATGGGCCACCCCTGCGAGGCCGACATCGTGATCGGCGGCGCGGTCACGCGCGAGCTCGTCGGCCAGCGCGTGGCCAGCGAGCTGGTGACGATGGTCGACTTCGCGCACAGCTGGAACGGCCGGCGCGTGCTGATGCCGGTGTACGTCGACGACGAGGGCGTGCCCGCGCGCGACGCCGTGCTGATCGAGCGCGGCGTGCTGAAGGACTTCATGACAAGCCGCGAGACCGCGGCGCGGCTCGGCCGGCCCGTCACCGGCAGCGCGCGCGCCTACGGCCCGCACGACGAGCCGCTGGTGCGCATGCGCAACACGGCGATCCTGCCGGGGACCTCGCGGCTCGACGAGATGATCGCCGGCGTCGACGACGGCTACCTGCTGCTGGCCACCGGCAACGGCCAGGCCGACTCGACCACCGAGTTCATGTTCGGCGTCACGCTGGCCTACGAGATCCGCGGCGGCCGCCTCGGGCGCGCGGTGCGCGACACCACCGTCTCCGGCTCGGCGCTGCACATGCTGCAGACGGTCGACGCGGTGTCCGACGACATGCACTGGGAGGCGGCGGGCTACTGCGGCAAGAAGCAGCCGATGGTCGTCTCGATGGGCGGGCCGGCGCTGCGCGCGCGTGCACACCTCGGCGGCGAATGAGGGCCGCGGCGATGGACTCCCGCCCCGACCTGGACGCCGTCGCCGGGCGCGCGCTGCAGCGCCTGCGCGCAGCCGGCTTCGAGCACGCGCAGGCCACCGCGAGCGTCACGCGACGCGACGAGCTGAACATCGCGCACGACGAACCCAGCCTGCTGCGCAGCACGACGACGCCGCGCCTCGGCCTGGTGGGCATCGTCGGCGCACGCCGCGCCGCCACCGAGCTGACGAGCTTCGACGACGCCGCGCTGCGCGAAGCCTGCGCGGCGCTCGCCGCCGACGCCGCCGGCGCCCCGATCGACGAGGCGCACGCCGTGTCGGCCGGCGAACACGCGCGCATCGTGCAGGGGCCGCAGCGCGGCTCGCTCGACCTGCTCGCCGAGAAGGTCGCCGAACTGCTCGACTTCCGGCGCCGCGAGGCGCCGGCGTTCCAGCTGCAGGAGGGCTTCGCCGCGCACCGGCACGTGCACACGCGGGTGCTGACCACCGGCGGCAGCGCGCTCGAGGCCGCGGTCGGCTGCTACGAGATCGAGGCGGTGGGCACCGCGCGCGACGGCGCGCGCGCGAGCTCGTTCAACTTCGCCGGCGGCAGCGTCGACGATCCGTCGGCCGCGCGCGCCGAATCGCACTTCGGCATCGCGACGATGATGCGCGACGCACTGCGGCAGACGCACACGCAGGCACTGCCGGCGCGCTTCACCGGCACGGTGGTGCTCACGCCGCCGGCCGTCGGCGACCTGCTCGAGTGGCTGCTCGAACAGGTCGGCGACCAGCGCCTGCTCGGCGGCAGCTCGCTGTACCGCGAACGCGTCGGCGACGCGGTCGCCTCGCCGCGGCTCGACGTGCGCAGCCGCTTCGACGCACCGGGCGTCGCCGCGCTGTCGGCTGACGCCTTCGTCGCGCGACCGCTGCAGCTGCTGCGCCGAGGCGTGCTGGCGACGCTGCTGCCCAGCCTGTACGCCAGCCGCCGCACCGGGCTGCCGCACGTGCCCACCGCGGCGGCGGGCTGGGACGTCGGTGCCGGTGACACGCCGCTGGCGTCGCTGGTCGCCGGGGTCGGGCGCGGGGCGCTGGTCGGCCGGCTGTCGATGGGGCGGCCAGCCCCCAACGGCGACTTCTCGGGGCTGGTGAAGAACAGCTTCCTGATCGACGGCGGGCAGGTCGGGCCGGCGCTGTCGCAGGTGATGATCGCCGGCAACGTCGCGCGCATGCTGCTCGACGTCGACGGCGTCAGCGCCGAGCGCATCGACTACGGCACGCTGCGCGCGCCGTGGCTGCGCGTCGGCGGGCTGCACTTCTCTTAAGCCGGCGCGAAAAAAAAAGGCCGGTGCAGGGCACCGGCGTCGTCGCGGTCGGGGCGGGCCGCGGCGGCCCGCCGCGCCCCCTTCACTTCAGGTGGGCGTTGATCATCTTGGTCATCTCGAACATCGACGCCTGCGCCTTCTTGAAGATCTCCTTCAGCTTGGCGTCGGCGTTGATCATCCGCTTGTTGACCTCGTCCTGCAGCTTGTTCTTCTTGATGTAGTCCCACACGCGCTTGGTCACCTCGGTGCGCGGGAAGGGGCCCTTGCCGATGATCGCGGCCAGCGCCTCACTCGGCGTCATCGCCTTCATGAACGCGGCGTTCGGCGTGCGCTTCTTCGCCGGGGCCTTCTTCGCGGCGACCTTCTTCGCCGGCGCCTTCTTCGCGGCGACCTTCTTCGCCGCAGCGGCCTTCTTTGCCGGCGCCTTCTTTGCCGGGGCCTTCTTCGCCGCCGCCTTCTTCGCGGGGGCCTTCTTCGCAGTTGCCATTTGAATGCTCTCCATCAAGTGAGTGACTGATGTGCCTGGTGCGGGCGAGGACCGCATGAGCCCTCGTTTCTCTCGGCCACCCTGCGGCGCGAATGGTAATGCCCGCGTCACACGTTGAGAAGCCGTTTTCCCTCTGAAAACCCGCGTTCGCGCCCTGCGGCGCATGCTTTGTCGCAACCAGGCGTCAGATCGTGCGCGGCGCGTCGCCGCGCGGGCTTGCGCCGCGCGCGCAGGTCGACGACGATCGGCGGCGCCATCCACACGACGCATGACCGACATCCCCCCCGCCGCGATCCGCGGCATGCCCGAGACCGGAGAAGTGCTGCGGTGAGTGCCGGCGTCGCGCTGCTGCTCGCGTCGGCGCTGCTGGCGCTGGGGCTGCTGACGTCGCGCGACGAGCCACCGGCCGACCCGCCCGCCACCGCCGCGACCCCCGCTGCGCCGATGCGACCCACGCCTGCGACACCGCCCGTCGACGAGACGGCGCGCACGCTGCTCGACGCGGTGCTCGCCGACGCGGCGCGTCGCGGGGGCGCGGCCGCGCAGCTCGTCGCGTTCGAGGCGCTCACCTGGCCCGACGGATCGCTCGGCTGCCCGCAACCCGACCGCGTCTACACGCAGGCGCTGGTGCCCGGCTATCGCATCGTCGCGCGCGCCGGCGACACCGAACACCACTACCACGCGAGCCGACGCGGCCAGTGGGTGTGGTGCCCGCAGGCACGCCGCGGCAAGCCGGCGGGCAGCGCGACCTGACGACGGCCGCGGCAGGGCCGGTGCGGCACGCCGTGGCGCGAAGTCGCGGTGGTATCCTGCCCCGATGCTTCTGCTGCTGCGCTGGTTCCTGCTCGCCTGTGCCCTGCTGCTCGTCGCCTACCTGTACCCCGGCGTGCAGGTCACGAGCTACGCGTCCGCGCTGTGGGCGGCGCTGGTGCTGGGGCTGCTCAACGCGCTGGTGCGCCCGGTGCTGGTGCTGCTGACCCTGCCGATCACGCTGGTCACGCTCGGCCTGTTCCTGTTCGTCGTCAACGCGCTGATGTTCTGGGCCGCCGCGTCGCTGCTGTCGAACTTCAACGTCGCCGGCTTCGGCGCGGCGCTGATTGGCTCGATCCTGTACAGCGTGCTCGCGATGGTCATCGACAGCGCGCTGCAGCAGTTGTCGTCGCGGCGCTGACCGGTTCAGCCCCCGTTGCCGCGCATCTCGGCCATGCGCGCGCGGTGCTCGGCCTGCAGGTCGCGCAGCCGCGCGTCGATCACCGACAGCTCGACGAAGTCGCTGGTCGCCCCCTCGCGGGCGAGGCGCTGGCCGGCGCGCAGGCGGTCGATCGCGCCGGGCAGGTCGCCGAGCGCGGCGCGCGCCTCGGCTTCGGCGCGCACCGCGCGCAGCGGCTGGCCGAGCAGCGCCGCGCCCTGCGACAGCAGCGACCACGCCAGCGCGTCGCCGCGCCGCTCGGCGGTCCAGGCCTGCAGGGCCTCGACGCTGCGGCGCAGCGTCGCCGCCGTCGGCGCCCCGGCGCGCGCGGCCGCCAGTGCCGCCTGCGCGCGCTGCAGCAGCCACGCGCGCGCCGCCTGGGGTTCGGCGTCGAGCAGCGCGAGCGCGCCGGCGGCATCGCCGCGCGCGACGCGCACCTCGGCGTCGAGCAGCGCGATCGCGTGCGCGGCACGCCGGTCCTCCTGCGCGTCGCGCAGCGGGCTGTGGCGCAGCAGTGCGCGCGCGTCGGCCAGTGCCGGCACCGCCGCGTCGGCCTCGCCCAGGCGCAGCGACGCCAGCGCGTTGCCGTACAGCGCGCCCAGCCGCTGCGCCGGCGACGCGTCGGGCGCGGCGCTCGCCTGCTGCGCGCGGCGCAGCGCCTGCACGCCGGTGGCCATCAGCACGCGCGCGCGCGCCTGCATCAGCGCGTGTTCGAACACGCCCGTCGTCGCCGGGCGCACCGTCGTCAGCGACTCGAGCCGCGTGCGCGCCTCGCCGATGCGCTCGATCGTCAGCGGGTGCGTGCGCAGGTACGGGAAGCTGTTGTCGTCGACCAGCCGCGCCGACTGCGCCATGCGCTCGAACATGAAGGCCATGCCCTGCGGCGCGTACCCGGCGTCGACGAACAGGCCCCAGCCGATGCGGTCGGCCTCGCGTTCCATGTCGCGCGAATAGTTGAGCTGCCCCTGGATCAGCGCGGCCTGGCTGCCGACCACGGCGGCCTGCGCGGCGTCGGCGCTGCCCGCACGGCTGGCGGCCAGCAGCCCGAGCATCATCGCCGCCAGCCCGACCAGGCTCTGACGCTGCGCGCTGGCGATGCGCCGCGCGATGTGCCGCTGCGTCACGTGCGACAGCTCGTGCGCGAGCACCGACGCCAGTTCGTCGCGCGTGTGCGTCATCGCGATCAGCCCCAGGTGCACGCCGACGAAACCGCCGGGCAGCGCGAACGCGTTGACGCTGCGGTCGCCGACGAGGAACACCTCCCACGCGAACGCGGTGTCGATGTCGACGCCGATGTCGCCGCGCGAGCGCGCCGCCGCGGCCAGCGGCTGCCACAGCGACTGCACGTAGTCGAGCAGCAGCGGGTCGTCGAGGTAGCTCGCGTCGCGCCGCACCTCGCGCATGATCTGCTCGCCCAGGCGGCGCTCGTCGCTGACCGACAGGTCCTCGGAGACCGCGTCGCCGAGCGTGGGCAGGCGCACCTGCGCCAGCGGCGCGTGGGCCGGCCAGCCGGCGCCGATCAGCGCGGCGGCCACGAGGTGGACGAGGGGTTTCTTCATCAGCATGGGCGCGCCGCCACGGCGCGCCGGCGGTTGGAGCCGACACCCGCGCCGAGGTTCAGCGGCGGGCCGGCACTATGATCGCACCGCCACGTTGCCACTTCGTTGCCATGAGTCCGACGCTGACCCACTTCGACGCGCAAGGCCAGGCGCACATGGTCGACGTCGCGTCGAAGGACGCAACGCACCGCGTGGCGCGCGCCAGCGGCCTGATCCGCATGCAGCCGGCGACCTTCGAGCTGGTGCGCAGCGGCGGCGCGAAGAAGGGCGACGTGATCGGCGTCGCGCGCGTCGCCGCGATCCAGGGCGCCAAGCGCACCGCCGACCTGGTCCCGCTATGCCACCCGCTGGCGCTGACGCGGGTGGCGGTCGACTTCGAGCTCGACGCCGCGCTGCCCGGCGTGCGCTGCACCGCGCAGGTCGAGACGCTGGGACGCACCGGCGTCGAGATGGAGGCGCTGACCGCGGTGCAGGTGGGCCTGCTGACGGTGTACGACATGTGCAAGGCGGTCGACCGCGGCATGGTGATCGGCGACATCCGCGTGCTCGAGAAGAAGGGCGGCAAGTCGGGCGACTGGTCGGCGCCGCCGCCGGCGTAGGCGCCGCACGCCGCGCGGCGTTCAGCCGGTGATGATCGGTCGCAGCCGGGCGACGTCCTCGGTCAGGAAGTCGAAGAACGCCTCGACCGCCGGCGTGTGGCGCAGCTCGCGCGTGGTCAGCACGCGCCAGATGCGCGTCAGCGCGGCCACCGGGCCGAGCACGCGCACGAGCTCGGGCTCCGCGTCGCCGAGTGCGGTGGGCAGCGGCGCGATGCCGATGCCGGCCTTCGCCGAGTACAGCAGCCCGAGCACGCTGTCGCTGCGCGCGGCCAGCCGGGCGTCGGGGGCGACGTCGCGCAACCACGCCGACGCGCGGTGGTCGCGCAGGCTGTCGTCGAAGCCGACCAGCGCGTGGGCCGGCAGGTCCTCGACCCGCTGCGGCCGCCCGTGGCGCGCGATGTACGCTTGGCTCGCGTAGACGGCCCACAGCGAGTCGCCGATCTTGCGCCCGACCAGCGCGCCGTCGTCGGTGTCGCCCGAGCGCAGCGCCACGTCCGCCTCGCCCTTGCCGAGGTCGACGTAGCGGTCGCTCATCACGAACTCGACGCGCACGTCGGGGTGGCGCGCGTGAAACTCGTCGAGCAGCCGGGCGTTCGTGATGCGGTGGACGAGCGGCTGCGGGCACGTCACGCGCAACACCCGCGCCGCGTCGCGCCGTGCGCGTTCGACCCGCTGCTCGAAGGCGTGCACCGCCTGCTCGACGGCATTCGCGGCGGGCAGCAATGCCTGCGCGAAGTCGGTCAGCCGATACCCGCGGGTCTGCCGCTGCACCAGCGGCGCGCCGACGCGGCGCTCGAGCTCGGCCAAGCGCCGCTGCACCGTCGACGCGTCGACGCCCAGGGCGCGCCCGGCCGCCAGCGTGCCGCCGTGGGCGGCCACCGCCAGCAGGTACCTGAGATCGTTCCAGTCGAAGGCACGAGGCAGGGGTCGCGCCTGCGCGACCCCGTTGTGCGAACTTGCGCCTGTTGCTTCGCGTGCGCGGTGCCTACGCTTGAGGTGCATCTGGACCGAACCCGAGGAGCCGCGATGTCCACCGTTGCCGACGACCGAGTATCCGCCACCACCGACGTGAAGGCCACCGCACGCGACGCCTGGGACCGCTGCGCCCAGGGCTGGAACGACCACTCGCCGGCCATCCGCCGCTGGCTGGCCACGGCCACCGGGGCGATGCTGGACATGGCCGGCATCCGGCCCGGCGACCGCGTGCTCGACGTGGCCGCCGGCGCCGGCGACCAGACGCTGGACATCGCGCGCCGCGTCGGCACGCAGGGCCGGGTGCTGGCCACCGACCTGTCGCACGAGATCCTGCGCCACGCGAAGCGCAACGCCGAAGCCGAAGGGCTGACGCAGGTCGACACGCTCGTCGGCGACGGCGAGCAGCTGCCGGTGCCGTCGGGCGGCTTCGACGCCGTTGTCTGCCGGCTCGGGCTGATGCTGTTTCCCGACCCGCGGCAGGGCCTGCGCGAGATGCACCGCGCGCTGCGCCCGGGCGGCGGCGTGTGCACGCTGGTGTTCTCGGCGCCGCAGGCCAACCCCTGCATCGGCATCCTGCTGCGCACGGCGCTGCGCCACGCCGGCCTGCCGCCGCCCGACCCGTGGCAGCCGGGGGGCCTGCTCAGCCTGGGCCAGCCCGGGCGCCTCGACGCGTTGTTCCGCAGCGCCGGCTTTCGCGACGTCGCCACCACCGCGGTCGACGCGCCGTTCCGACTGCCGACGGTCGAGGACTACCTGCGCTTCGTGCGCGCGTCGGCCAGCCCGATCCAGCGCCTGCTCGGCCGGCTCGACCCCGCCGCCGAGCAGGCGGCGTGGGACGACATCGAGGCGCAGCTGGCCGGCTTCGCCACCGCCGACGGCTGGATCGGCCCGAACGAGCTGCTGCTCACGGCCGCGCGCAAGCCCTGAGCGGCGCGGCGCGCGTTCAGCGCAAGAAGTCCCGCCATCCCAGCACCGTGCCCGGTGGCTCGCACTGGAACGGCGTCGCCGCCGGCGCGTCGGTGCCGGCCGGGGCCGCGCCGGGTTCGCAGGGCGCGAAGAACGCACGCGACTCGGGACGGCGGAACTCGCGCAACCGCGCCGCGATGTGGCGCGCACGGTCAAGGTCGCCGGCGTCGGCCCAGGCGCGCGCCCAGGTCTGCAGCAACCGCGTGTCGAGCAGGTGGAACGCGGCGCGCCCGCAGGCGTCCATCGCCTGTGCCGGCTCGGCGGCGACCGTGGCGGCGGCGTAGTCGGCGTGGTGGCCGAACAGCACGCTGCCCTGGCCTTCGGCGATGCGCTGCGCCAACGGCGCCGCGTCCGGCGGCGGCGCGAAGATGCGCGCGATGCGCAGGTAGTCGCCCATCGCGACCACCGCGCCGAGCAGCATCGCCAGCCCGCACCACACCAGCGGCGAACGGCCCCGGCGCGGCGCGCCCCGCGCCGCGCCGCCACCGCCCAGGCAGGCACCCCAGGCCCAGGCCGCAGGCAGCAGGAAGTGCGCGTACCACAGCGGGTACTCGAGCAGGCTGTGCACGCCGACCAGCAGCAGCATCACGAACAGCGCGCGGCGCGGCGCACCGGCGCCCCACGCGCTGCGGCCGGCGCGCCACAGCGCGAACAGCATCAGCGCCAGCATCGACAGCCCCAGCGGCAGCCCGAACTCGACGGCGAACTGCAGCGGCAGGTTGTGCGTGTGGTCGAAGAACGCCACCGGCCGCGACGGCAGCGGCGTCAGCGTCCACGCGAAGTTGAAGCGCCCGAAGCCGACGCCGGTCCATGGCTGCTGCGCGATCAGCGTCAGCGTGTCGGACCAGATCGCGAAACGCGAGCTCGACAGGTCGGCCTCGGCGGCGCGTGTCGCCGCACCGACCGCGAGTCCGCCGAGCCACGATGCGGCCCAGGCCAGCGCGTAGACCAGCGGCGCGCCGAGCAGCAGCGTGCGCGCGAAGCGGCCCAGCCGCCGGTCGGCCAGCCCCCACAGCGCGAGCAGCGCGACGCCCAGCGCGCCGGTGCGCGATCCGGTCAGCTCGAGCGCGGTCAGCAGCAGCAGCCAGGTCGCGGCCGCGGCGACGCGCGCGCGCCGCGGCGCCGCGTCGGCCAGCGGCACCAGCGCGATCGCACCCCACAGCAGCAGCGTCGCCAGGTGGTTCGGCTGGCGCAGGTTGCCCACCGCGCGACCGGGCAGCGTCGAGCGCGCCACCCAGGTGCCGTCGGCCCACGCCGGCGCGAACACCTGCACCACGGCGATGGCGGCGCTGGCCACACCCGCGAGCACCCAGGCCCACAGGAACGCCCGCACCGCGGTGCGGCCGGCGCCCGCCGCCGCGAGCAGCATCGTCGCGGCGCCCGCGATCACCGCCAGCGGCGGCAGCACCAGGCTGGCCGGCAGCGGGCCGGCGACGCCGCCGGCCAGCGCCAGCACGACGACAGCGGCGAGCACCGCGAGCAGCGGCCAGGTGGCGCGCGCCGCGCTGCCGAGCGCCGCCGCGCCCGGCGACGCGGGCCAGGCGAGCAAGGCGACGAAGCCGCCCCACAGCCCGAAGGCCGCGGCCTGGTTGAAGAAGGTCGACGACGGCGGCAGGTTCCACGCCAGCAGTGCCGGCAGCAGCGCTGCCGCGGCGGCGCTCGGCGCGAGCCACCTCGACGGGTCGTGCGGGGTTCGAGGCACCGGGGATTCGCGGCGAGGCGATCGCCGCGCACCGCGGCGGTCGCCGTCGCTCAGGATTTGCGCGTGTCGAACGCGTCGCGCAGCGCGTCGCCGATGAAAGTCAGCAGCAGCATCGTCAGCACCAGCAGCGCGAAGGTGGGCACGATGATCCACCAGGCGTCGAGGTTGTTCTTGCCCTGGCGCAGCAAGTCGCCCAGCGAAGGCGTCGCCGCCGGCACGCCCAGGCCGAGAAAGTCGAGCGAGGTCAGCGCGACGATCGCGCCGCTCATGCGAAACGGCAGGAACGTGATCACCGGCGTCATCGAGTTCGGCAGCACGTGGCGCCAGATGATCTGGCCGTTGCTCAGCCCGAGCGCACGCGCGGCCTTGACGAACTCGAGGCCGCGGTTGCGCAGGAACTCGGCGCGCACGTAGTCCGACAGTCCCATCCAGCCCCACAGGCTGAGCAGCACCAGCAGCAGCAGCAGCGACGGTTCGAAGATGCTGGCGAAGATGATCAGCAGGTACAACTCGGGCACCGCGGCCCAGATCTCGATCAGCCGCTGCAGCGTCAGGTCGAGCCGCCCGCCGAAATAGCCCATCAGCGCGCCGGCGGCCACGCCGATCACTGTGCCGGTGATCGTCAGCGCCAGCGCGAACCAGATGCTGACGCGAAACCCGTACAGCAGGCGCGCGATCATGTCGCGCCCGTTGCCGTCGGTGCCGAGCCAGTTGTCGGCCGACGGCGGCGCGGGGTCGCTCTTCTTCGTGAAGTAGTCGCTGCTGTCGGCGCCGTGGCGGTTCAGCGTGAACAGCATCCAGCGGCCCGGCCGCGCGAACTGCTCGGCGATGAACGGGTCGGTCCAGTCGGTGGGCGTGCCGAAGTCGCCGCCGAAGGTCGTCTCGGGATGGTTGCGAAACGCCGGGAAGTAGGTCTGCCCGTCGTAATGCGCGACCAGCGGGCGGTCGTTGCTGATCAGCTCGGCGAAGGTGGCCAGCACCAGCATCGTGACGAACACCCACAGCGACACGACGCCCACGCGGTTGCGCCGGAATCGCGCCCAGGCACGCTGGTTCGGCGACATCGGCACCACCGTCGGCAGCGCCGGCGCGCCGGCGCTCGCGCCGACGGCGGGGGGCAGCACGGCGCTCATGCCCGGATGTCCCCGGTCGCTGGCGCGCGGGTGGGCGTCGCCGCCACGCCCCGCGGGACCGGCGGGTCGAGCGGCCGCCGCGGACCCGGCTTGGGCTTCGGCATCACACCGCTCGCCCGGCGTGGGCCTGCGCCCGCGCGCCGGCGTCCTGCCGGCCCTCCGGCGGCGCCCCCTGGAGGCAGACGCCGAAGGCGCTTCGGGGAGGTCGTCATCGCCCCACCGCGCCGAACTGCACGCGCGGGTCGATCACGACGTACAGGACGTCCGACACCAGCTTGACCACCAGCGCGATCAGCGTGAACAGGTACAGCGAGCCGAGCACCACCGGGTAGTCGCGCCGCACCACCGACTCGTAGCCGAGCAGCCCGAGCCCGTCGAGCGAGAACAGCGTCTCGATCAGCACCGAGCCGGCGAAGAACGCGCCGACGAACGCCGCCGGGAAGCCGGTGACCAGCGGGATCAGCGCGTTGCGGAACACGTGCTTCCACAGCACGCGCCGCTCGTCGAGCCCCTTGGCGCGCGCGACCAGCACGTACTGCTTGCGCATCTCCTCGACGAAGGTGTTCTTCGTCAGCAGCGTCGTCACCGCAAAACTGCCGACGACGAAGCAGGTCAGCGGCAGCGCGAGGTGCCAGAAGTAGTCGACGATGCGCGCCGGCCAGCTCAGCTCGTCCCAGTTGTCCGACGTGAGCCCGCGCAGCGGGAACCAGTCGAGGTAGGTGCCGCCGGCGAACAGCACGATCAGCAGCACGCCGAGCACGAAGCCGGGGATCGCGAAGCCCACCAGCACCAGCAGCGAGGTCAGCAGGTCGAATCGCGAGCCCTCGCGCACCGCCTTGGCGATGCCCAGCGGCAGCGAGATCAGGTACGAGATGACGAAGGTCCACAGGCCCAGCGAGATCGACACCGGCAGCTTGTCCTTGATCAGTTCCCACACCGGCTTGTTGTGCAGGAAGCTGGTGCCCAGGTCGAAGCGCAGGAAGGCGCCGAGCATCTCGACGTAGCGCACGTGCGCCGGCTTGTCGAAGCCGTACAGCTTCTTCAGCTCCTCGATCTGCTGCGCGTCGCTGTCGCGCCCGGCCTTGTACAGGCCGCCGTCGCCGCCGCCGGCGGTGCGCGCCTCGGCCATGATCTGCTCGATCGGTCCGCCGGGCACGAACTGGATCACGACGAAGGTGATGGTCAGCGCGCCGAGCAGCGTCGGGATCATCAGCAGCAGGCGCTTGGCGACGTAGCTCAGCATCGCGGCCTCATCTGCGCCTGGCGCCGGGCAGCGTGTCGTCGGCCCACCAGGCGGTCACCGCCCAGGCCGGGTTGTCCGACAGCGCGCTCTCGATCGTGTAGTACTTCGGCCTCACCTTCGGCAGTCCGAAGCGGTTCCAGTAGCTGGCCTTCTCCTCGGCGGCGTAGAGGTCGGGCACCTGCCACGCGCTCCACATCACGACGCGGTCGAACGCGTGCGCCGCGGTGCGCAGCTCGTCGAGCGTGCGTGCCTGGCCCATGCGCTCGAGCAGGTGGTCGGCGGCGCGGCTCTTCACGCCGCGGAAGTTGTTGCTGCCGGGCTCGTCGGCGGCGGCGCTGCCGTACAGCGTGACCAGCGTGGCGACGTTGGGCAGCTGGAAGTCGCCCTCGACGATGGTGATCATGTCGAAGTCGAAGGTCTCGAGCCGGCGCCGGTACAGCGCGAAGTCGACGTTGCGCACCGTCAGCTCGATGCCGAGCTTGCGCAGGTTCAGCTCCCAGTCGGGCAGGCGGCTGCCTTCGCCGGGCGCGAGGTACTCGATGGCGAACGCCTCGCCGGCGGCGTTGCGCAGCTTGCCGTCGGCGGCCAGCGTCCAGCCGGCCTGCTCGAGCAGCGCGCGCGCCTGCAGCAGGTTGGCGCGCAGGCGCTTCGGGTCGGCGCCGGTGGTCGGCGCGCGGTAGGCCGGACCGAACACCTCGGGTGGCAGCTCGGCGCGGAACGGCTCGAGCAGCGCCAGCTCGGCCGGGGTCGGCAGGCCCGCGGCGGCGAACTCGCTGTTGTTGAACACGCTCTCGGTGCGCTTGAACTGGCCCAGGCGGTTGAGCGTGTCGAAGTCGTACGTGTAGTCGAGCGCACGGCGCACCCGCAGGTCCTGGAACTTGGCGCGGCGCAGGTTCAGGTGGTAGGACTGCAGTCCCTGGCCGACCTGGGTCGGGAACGGGTCCTTGACGATGCGCCCGTCGTCCCACTTCGGACCCTTGTGCTGGCGCACCCAGCTGCGCGCGCCGTACTCCTTGTAGATGTCGAACTCGCCGGCCTTGAAGGCCTCGCGGGCCACCGCGGCGTCGCGGTAGTAGCGGTAGACGACGCGGTCGAAGTTGAAGAAGCCGCGGCGCACGCCGAGGTCGCGGGCCCAGTAGTTCGCGTCGCGCACGAACTCGATGCGCCGCCCACCGCCGGCGCGAGCGATCGTGTACGGACCGCTGGTGACCGGGTACTCGGTGACGATCTCGTCGAAGCGCCGCGCCGTGCCGTCGGTGCCGGCGCCCCAGCGGCGCGAGAACACCCGCATGGTGCCGACCGCGAACACCGCGTCGGCGGTGCGCTCCTTCAGGTCGAAGCGGATGGTGCGCGCGTCGAGCACGGTCGCGCGCTCGACCACCGCGTAGGCGGAGCGATACGCCGGCGCCGCGTGCGGCCCGGAGAGCATGTCGAAGCTGTGCTTGACGTCGGCCGCGGTCACCGCGTCGCCGTTCGTGAACCGCGCCTTCGGGTGCAACCTGAAGGCCACCGCGCTGCGGTCGGGGGCGACGCGGATCGCCTCGGCGAGCAGGCCGTACATCGTCGCCGGCTCGTCGCCCGACATCACCGCCAGCGGCTCGAACATGAAGATCATCATCCCGGCCGGCGAGTTGCCTCGCGTCGTGAACGGGTTGAACTTGTCGAAGCTGCTGCGGCGGTCGGGGTTGCGCAGGTACAGCGTGCCGCCCTTGGGCGCGTCGGGGTTGACGTACTCGAAGTGCGTGAAGCCGGCCGGGTACTTCGGTGCGCCGAAGGCGGCGTAGCCGTGCGCCCAGCCGGCTTCGGGGTCGTCGGCATGCGCCACCAGCGCCCACAGCGCGGCCGCCAGCGCCAGCGCCACGCGCTGCAGCCAGGCGCGCCGCGGCGACCGGGCAGGAGATGCGGGGGCGAGGGGCATGCGCGGCAGTCGGCGAACGCGCGCATTGTGCGCGACCGCGTCGGCGTCGCGCGAGCGTCAGCTTTCGCCGCCGCCGGCTGCGCGGCGCGAAGCCTGCAGCAGGCCGCGGCAGCCTTCGCGCTGGCCGTCGGCGTCGGGCAGCTTCGCGCACACCGGCGCCAGCTGCGCGCGCAGGCGCGCGATGGCCGCGTCGTGACGGCCGTCGAGGTTCCACGCCAGCAACTGACCGCCGGCGCGCTGCAGCGAGCGCAGGCTGCGGCCGTAGAACGCCGACGCGTCCTGCGCCGCCTCGCCGAACAGCCGCGACGCCGCGGCCTCGACGCGCGACGCGTCGTCGGGCGCGAGCTCGACGAGTTGCGCGAGGTGACTGGCGCCCCACTGCAGCCGCGTCGCCGGGCCGACGCTGGCCGTCCACGCCTGCTCCGACCAGCGCAACGCCTCGGCCTTGTCGCCGCGGCGCTTCGCGTTGCCGGCCAGCTGGCTCATCAGGTAGTACGGCGAGTGGCTGCGCTGCAGGTTGGCCACGAGCAGTGCGTCGGCGTCCGCGGCGAGGCCGGCGCGCCCCAGCAGGTAGGCGGCGGTGGTGATCACGGCCTGGCGCTCGTAGCCGTCGACGATCTCGCGGTCGTCGCGCTCGACGTGCCGGCGCACCTCTTCGCGCAGCGCCGCGGGCAGCCGGACGGTGCCGCCGTCGTGCTCGGGCGGCAGCGCCAGCCGTGCCAGTTCGACGCGCGCGAGCAGCGCGAGCACGCGGTCGGCGCGCGACAGCGTCGCGTCGGCCACCAGCCGGCGCAGCGCCGCGTCGTAGCGCTGCACCAGGGCGTCGCGCTCGGTGCTGCCTTCGTCGGCGAGGGCGCGCACGATCTCGCGCGCGTGCTGCACCAGCAGGTCGGCCTGCGCGCGTGCGGCCGCCGGGTCGGCCAGCAGCGCGCCGACGCGCGCGCGCAGCGCGTCGTCGGCGCGCAACCCCTTGCCGTCGTCGCTGTCCGCCACCGCGCGCAGCCACAGCCGCTGCGCGAGCCGCGCGTCGGGCGCGGCCGCCGCCAGCCGCGCGGCCAGCGCGGCGCGTTCGGCGTCGGGCACCAGCGATCCGCCGTCGGCCTCCCAGGGGTCGAACGCGACGAGTTGCCACTCCGACGGCGAGAGTGGCCTGCCGGCACGCGCGTCGGCGATCACGTCGCGTGCGGCGCGCCCGCCGGCCAGCCCCTGGCGCAGCAGCGCGACCACCTGCTCGGGCTCGGCCTCGCCGGGCAGGCGGGCGATCTCGCGCCCGTCGGCGGCGAGCAGCACCAGCGTCGGGTACCCGCGCACCTTGAATCGCGCGCCGAGCCTCTGCGCGCCGGGACGGTCGCCGTCGACGTGCACCGCCACCAGTGCGCGCGACTGCTCGATGAAGTCGTGGCGGTTGAACAGTGTCGCCTTCAGCCGGTTGCATGGCGGGCACCAGCTCGCGCCCCAGTACAGCAGCACCGGCTTGCGTTCGGCGGCGGCGCGCGCGAAGACGCGCTCGATGTCGGCATCGGCCGCCGCGACCGCCCAGTGGCCCGGCAACGACGAGCCCTGTGCCAGCGCGTTGGCGCAGACCAGCGCGGCGGCCAGGGCGGCGACGCGCAACAGGATGGCGGGACGCGGCATGCGTGACTCTTCGGGAGTGGATCGGCCGATTCTGCGCCCGGTGCGGCCCCGTGGCACGCCTGCGGTGACGCGGGCGCCGCCGGCGGGAGAATGCCCCCATGTGCCAGTTGCTGGGCATGAACGCCAACACGCCGACCGACGCGATGTTCAGCTTCGCCGGCCTGGCCGCGCGCGCCGACGAGCACAAGGACGGCTTCGGCATCGCGTTCTTCGAGGACCGCGGCGTGCGCCTGTTCGTCGATCCGGCCGGCGCGCGCGCGTCGCCGGTGGCCGAGATGGTCAAGCGCTACCCGATCCGCAGCGAGAACGTGATCGCGCACATCCGCAAGGCCACGCAGGGCCGCGTCGCGCTGGAGAACACGCACCCGTTCATGCGCGAGCTGTGGGGCCGCTACTGGGTGTTCGCGCACAACGGCGACCTCAAGGGTTTCCGCCCGCGGCTGCACGCGGCGTTCCGCCCCGTGGGCGACACCGACAGCGAGCTCGCCTTCTGCTGGCTGATGCAGGAGCTGGCGAAGTCGCACGCCGGCGTTCCGGGCGTGGCCGAGCTCACGCGCACGCTGTCCGAGCTGCTGCCGCGGGCGGCGGCGCACGGCACCTTCAACGTGCTGCTGTCCAACGGCCAGGCGCTGTGGGCGCATGCGTCGACGGCGCTGAGCTGGGTGCAGCGACGCCACCCGTTCGGCGCGGCGACGCTGGCCGACGAGGACTTGCGCGTCGACTTCGCCGCGCTGACCACGCCAAACGACCGCGTCGCCGTGGTCGCCACCGAGGCGCTGACTCGCGACGAGGCCTGGCACGCCCTGCGCCCTGGCGAACTGGCGGTGTTCGTCGGCGGCGAGCGCGTGACTCCTTGACAGGGGCGCCGCGTTGCCACCGGTCACATCCGAAACGCCGGCTTGCGGCGGTGCGCGCGACACTCGGCGGTATCGCCGCTCCTGTCCGCCGGCCGGACCGCTGCCATGACGACTTTCGACACACCCCTGCTGCGCCAACTGGCGCGAGGCCTTCTGCTCGGCGCGGTGGCGCTGCTCGCCGCCTGCGGCGGCGGCGGCGACGACGAGGCCGGCGCCGCCGCTGGCACGCTGCGGCTGGCGCTGGCCGACGCACCGTCGTGCGGCTTCGACCACGTGCACGTCACGGTGCTTGGCGTGCGTGTGCACCGCAGCGCCGGCGCCGAGCCCGGCGACACGGGCTGGGTCGACCTGATGCTGCCGGCGCCGCGCCGGCTGGACTTGCTGACGCTGGTCAACGGCACGCTCGAGGAACTCGGACAGACGCCGCTGGCCGCCGGCCGCTACACGCAGATGCGGCTGCTGCTGGCGCCCAACACCGCCGGCTCGCCACTGGCCAACGCGGTGACGCCCAGCGGCGGCGCCGAGGTCGCGCTGACCACGCCGAGCGCGGTGCAGAGCGGTCTGAAGACGAGCGTCGACATCGAGGTGCGGCCGTTCGAGGTGGCCGACTTCGTGATCGACTTCGACGCCTGCCGCTCGGTGGTGCGCGCCGGTCGCTCCGGGCAGTACCTGCTCAAGCCGGTGCTGCGCGTGCTGCCACGGCTCGCCGGCGCCGGTGCACGCGTCGTCGGCCACGTGGCCGGCGCCGGCGCCACGGTGTCGCTGCAGGTCGACGGCGAGCCGGTGCGTGCGACCACGCCCGACCCGACCAGCGGACGCTACGAGCTGTACCCGGCGGCGCCGGGCAGCTACACGCTGGTCGTGGCCGGAGGCGGACGCGCCACCGGCGTGGTCACCGGCGTGCCGGTGCACGCCGACCGCGCGACGGTGGTCGGCACGGCCACGGCGCCGATCGTGCTGCCGCCCGCGGTGCCGCGCGAGGTCGGCGGCGAGCTGACGGTCGCAGCGTCGGTGAGCGGCGCCGACCATGCGACGGTGCGCGCGACGCAGGCCTTCGGCAGCGTGGCGCCGCTTGTGGTCGAGGTGGCGCAGGTGCCGGTGGCGGTCGGCGACGCCTACACGCTGACGCTGGACGCCGCGGCGCCGCGCATCGCGGCCTACGACCCGGGCACGGCGGCGCCGTCGTTCGCCGCCGCCGGCGCGGTGGCCGGCCGCTACACGCTGCAGGCGCGACTGCTGCCGCTGGGCCTGTCGCGCGCCGCGGCGCTGGACATCGGCGCGGGCGTGCCCGACCCGCTGCCCGCCGTCGACTTCGCGTTCCCGTGACGCGCGGCGGTGGGGTCGCCACAATCGTGGCCCGACCCCACCACCGCCCGTCGCCGATGCCGCCGCTGCCCGTCCCCCGCTTCGACACGTTCTATCGCCACGCCGAGCTGACGCGGCTGCTGCACGACTACGCCGCCGCTCGCCCCGACCTGGTGTCGCTGCGGTCGATCGGCCGCAGCCACGAGGGGCGCGACATCTGGGTCGCGGTGCTGACCCACCATCCCAGCGGCGACGACCTCGACCGCCCGGCGTTCTGGGTCGACGGCAACATCCACGCCGCCGAGCTGACGGCGTCGACCGCCTGCCTGTATTGGTTGCACCGGCTGGTGACCGGCTACGGCGAGGATGCGCAGGTCACGCAGCTGCTCGACACGCGCGCGGTCTACATCTGCCCGCGGCTGAACCCCGACGGCGCCGAGCTGGCGCTGTTGCCGAGGCCGCGCCACATCCGCAGCTCGACGCGGCCGTACCCCTACGACGAGGAGCCGGTCGACGGCCTGACGATCGAGGACGTCGACGGCGACGGGCGCATCCTGAGCATGCGCATCCGCGACCCGCATGGGTCGTACAAGTGCCACCCCGACGACCCGCGACTCATGATCCCGCGCGAGCCCGGCGAGTTCGGCGGCACCTACTACCGCATCGTGCCCGAAGGCTTCGTGCGCGACTTCGACGGGCTGACGATCACCGTCAACAAGGACCGCGAGGGCCTGGACCTGAACCGCAACTTCCCCGCCTACTGGCGCCAGGAGTTCGAGCAGCCCGGCGCCGGCCCGTACCCGACCAGCGAGCCCGAGGTGCGCGCCATGGTCGACTTCTTCTTCGCGCACCGCAACATCGGCGCGGCGGTCAGCTTCCACACGCACAGCGGCGTGATCCTGCGGCCGATGGGCACGCAAAGCGACGACGACATGACGCCCGAGGACCTGTGGATCTACAAGCGCCTGTCCGACATCGGCGCCAAGCTCACCGGCTACCCGGCGATCAGCATCTTCCACGAGTTCAAGTACCACCCGAAGGAGATCATCACCGGCACGCAGGACTGGGTCTACGAGCACCTCGGCGCGCTGTTCTGGACGGTCGAGATCTGGGCGCCGAACAAGGAGGCCGGCATCACCGACTACAAGTGGATCGAGTGGTACCGCGACCACCCGGTGGCCGACGACCTGAAACTGCTGAAGTGGAGCGACGAGCACTGCGGCGGGCAGGCGCACGTCGACTGGAAGCCGTTCCACCACCCGCAGCTCGGCGAGGTCGAGATCGGCGGCTGGGACAAGATGAACTTCTGGCGCAACCCGCCGCCGGGGCTGCGCGAGCGCGAGGCCGCGCGCTTCCCGGCGTGGCTGGCGCAGCTCGCGCTGTCGCTGCCGCGGCTCGAGTTGCTGCGCACCGAGGTGCGCCGGCTCGGCGAGGACAGCTGGCGCGTGCGCTTCGCGGTCGGCAACGCCGGCTATCTGCCGAGCCACGTCACGCAGCGTGCACTCGACCGCAAGACCGCACGCGGCGTGGTCTTCGAGATCCACCTGCCCGACGCGAGCGAGGCGCCGGCGGTGTCGCTGGTCGGCGGCAAGCCGCGCATCGAGGGACCGCACCTGGCCGGCCACGCGCCGAAGACCTCGCTGCAGGCGTTCCTGCCGCCACGCGAGCTGACCGCCGACCGCGCGGTCGCCGAGTGGGTCGTGCGTGCGCCGGCCGGCACGCGGCTGGGGCTGACCGCGCGCTGCGAGCGCGCCGGCACGGTGCGCACCGAAGTGATGCTCGACTGACGCGCCCGCGCGGCGTACGATCCTCGCCTGGGCGACGCGCGACGCCGCCGAGGATCTTGCGATGCTGCCACGCCCCCTGTGCGGCCTGTTGGCCGCCCTGCTCGCGCTGCTCGTCGGCGCCTGCGCTCACGGTCCAGCCGACCCGCGGCTCGACGACTTCTTCGACGACGCCCGCTTCGCCCCGCCGCCGACGCCGGTCGACGGCAGCGCCTTGTTCGCGCTCAGCGACGAAATGCGTCGCTTCGTGGCCCGCGAACTGGTGCTCGGCACCGCGGACCCACGCCGGGTGCTCGTCGACGCGCTGTACGGGCGCAAACTGCGCATCGAGTACGACTCGACGCTGACGCGCACCGCGGCGCAGGCGTTCGACGAGCGTGCGGGCAACTGCCTGTCGCTGGTCGCGATGACCGCCGCGCTGGCCAAGTCGATGGGCCTGCCGGTGCGCTACCAGAGCGTGGTCGTCGACAGCAGCTGGAGCCGCAGCGGCGACCTGGTGCTGGCCAACGGCCACATCAACGTCAGCCTCGGGCGCAAGCTGGGCCGCGGCCCGTCGGTCGACGACCGCGACGAGCTGCTGGTCGACTTCCTGCCGCCGGAGGACCTGCGCGGCGCACGTACGCGCGCGATCGGCGAGGCCACCGTGGTCGCGATGTACCTGAACAACCGCGCCGCCGAGCTGATGGTCGACGGCGCGCTCGACCTGGCGTACTGGCACGCCCGCGAGGCGATGCGCCGTGACGCGGGGTTCCTCGCCGCCTACAACACGCTGGCGGTGATCTACCTGCGGCGCGACCGACCGGCCTCGGCCGAGCGCGTGCTGCGCGCGGTGCTCGAACGCGACCCGCGGCACACGGTGGCGATGGCCAACCTGGTGCCGGCACTGCAGCGCCAGGGCCGGCACGAGGAGGCGGCGGCGTGGACCGAACGGCTGGCGCGCGCCGAGTCGCACCCGCCGCTGCACTTCCTCGCACTGGGCCGCGCCGCGATGCGCGACGGCGACTACCGCCAGGCCAAGCGCTGGTTCGAGCGCGAGCTGGCGCGCGACGCGAGCTACCACGAGGTGCACTTCTGGCTCGCGGCGGCGCACCAGGCGCTGGGCGAGCACGAGCACGCGCGCCGTCAGCTGGCGCTGGCGCTGGAGAACAGCCACACGCGCACGACGCGCGCGATGTACGAGTCCAAGCTCGCGCGGCTGAAGAGCGCCGCCCGCCCCGCGGCCGCACCCGCGCCGGGCGGCTGAGCGCGCCGGGGCCCGCCTCGGCGGGCTGGCTTCAGGCGCCGTGCCAGATGACCGGCTTGCCGCTGCTCTCCCATCGCGCGTACTGCGCGGCGAAGGCGTCCTCGATGCGGTTGCGCTTGACCTTGAAGGTCGGCGTGATCAGGTCGTTGTCGACGGTCCAGGCCTCGGTCATCACGACGATGCAGTCCATCTGCTCGTGCGGGTCGAGCGTCGCGTTGACCGCCTTCAGGTGCTCGGCCAGCGACGCCTCGAGCTCGGCCTTGCCCTCCGTGGTGGCCGCCTGCTGCGCCGCCTCGGCGCTGAGCATCACCAGGCCCAGCGGCTGGCCCAGGTTCGCGCCGGTGACGCAGCAGGCCTCCACGGCGGCGTGCATCACCAGCTTGTCCTCGATCGGCGCCGGTGCGACGTACTTGCCCTTGCTGGTCTTGAACAGATCCTTCACACGGCCGGTGATGCGCAGCCGCCCCTGCGCGTCGATCGTCCCCTTGTCGCCGGTCTTCAGCCAGCCGTCGTCGGTGACGGTCTCGCGCGACAGCTCGGGCTGCCGGTAGTAGCCGGTCATCGTCCACGGCGAGCGCACCTGGATCTCGCCGTTGTCGGGCGCGATGCGGCACTCGACGTCTTCGTAGACGCGTCCGACGGTGCCGAACTCGGCCGGGTCGCCGGTGGAGATATGGCTGGCGCCGAGGTTTTCGGTCATGCCGTAGCCCTCGGCGACCTGCAGGCCGAGGCGCTCGTACCAGCGCAGCAGCTCCAGCGGCATCGGCGCGGCGCCGCCGACGGCGAAGATGCACTGGTCGAGGCCCAGCGCCGAGAGGATCTTCTTCTTGACGATCCCGTTCAGGATCGGGATCTTCAGGAACAGCCCGAGCTTCTTCTCCGGCATCTTGTGCAGCACGCCGCGCTGGAACTTGACCCACAGCCGCGGCACGCTGAAGAACACGGTCGGGCGCGCGCGCTGCAGGTCCTGCGCGAAGGTGTCCAGGCTCTCGGCGAAGTACACGTGCATGCCGGTGTACAGCTGCCCATGCTCGACCAGCGCGCGCTCGACCACGTGCGACAGCGGCAGGTAGCTGAGCATGCGCGACTGCTCGTTCAGCGGGATGCGCTTGAGCCCCTGCACCAGCACCCGCGCGAAATTGCCGAAGGTGTGCATCACGCCCTTGGGCGTTCCGGTGGTGCCGGACGTGTACATGATCGTCGACAGGTCGTTCTCGGGCCGCGTCGGCTTGCCCTTGAGCGCCGGCGTCTTCGCGACGATGTCGTCCCAGCGCGGGTAGCTGCGCTTCGCGTCGTCGGGTGACAGCGGGTGGCTGATGCACGGCAGCGCGGCCGGCACGCCGGGCTTCATGTGCTCCCAGCCGTCGAGCTTGCCGACGAACAGCACCTTCGACCCCGAGTGCGCGAGGATCTGCGTGATCGTCGCCGGTGCCAGCGTCGGGTACAGCGGCACCGACACGCCGCCGGCGAGCCAGATCGCGAAGTCGCTCATCATCCAGTGCGCGGTGTTCTTCGACAGGATCGCCACGCGGTCGCCCGGCCCGACGCCCAGGCTTTGCAGGTGCGTGGCCATGCGCCGCGCCTGGTCGCACACCTCGCGCCAGGTGTAGTCGCGCACGACCCCGGCGCCCATCGGCTGCGTGAACGCGACCTTGTCCGGCGCGGTCGATTCCCAGTGGTACAGGCGCTGCAGCGCCAGGGCGTCGTCGGTGGTGGCGGTGGTCATCGATGGGCTCACTGCCGCGCGGCAGCGCGGTGGGTTGGAGGAAGATCGGGCGGGGCGCGCCGGCGCAAGGTTAGCCGACGCGGCGCGGGCGCGGCCGCCGGGCGGCCTGGCCGTGGCGCGAGGGCTTGCGTTTGGTCAAGGCCACTCACGGCCACACGACGGCCGTGCCGGCCTCGGTCCAGCGCTCGTAGTGCGCAGCATAGGCCTGCTCGATGCGGCCGCGCCGAACCTTGAAGGTCGGCGTGACGAAGCCGTTGTCGACCGTCCACGCGGTGGTCATGACGACGGCGCAGCCCAGCCGCTCGTGCGGGTCGAGCGCCGCGTTGACGGCGCCCAGGTGCGCGGCCAGCGACGCCGTGATCGCGGCGCGCCCCGGCCCGTGCGCCGCGCGCGACAGCGCGTCGGCGTTGAGCATCAGCAGCGCCAGCGGCTGCGCCAGGCTGGCGCCGGCGACGACGCAGGCCTCGACGTCGGGGTGCATCACCAGCCGGTCCTCGATCGGCGCGGGCGCCACGTACTTGCCCTTGCTCGTCTTGAACAGGTCATTGACGCGGCCGGTGATGCTCAGCCAGCCCTCACCGTCGAGTCGTCCCTGGTCGCCGGTTTTCAGCCAGCCGTCGGCGGTGAAGGTCTTGCGCGTCAACTCGCCCTCGCGGTAGTACCCGAGCATCACGCCGGGGCTGCGCATCTGGATCTCGCCGCTGTCCGGGTCGATGCGGCACTGCACCCCCTCGTAGGGCAGGCCGACGCTGCCAGGTTTCGTGCGCCCCGGCAGCGTCGAGTGCGACACGCCGCAGTTCTCGGTCATGCCGTAGACCTCGATCAGCGGCAGGCCGAGCGCGGCGTACCAGCGCAGCAGTTCGGGCGGCATCGGCGCCGCGCCGCCGGCGGCGAAGCGGCACCGGTCGAGGCCGAGCGCGGCCAGCACGCGGCGGCGCACCAGGCCGCCGAGCAGTGGCACCGCGAGCAGCCGCCGCAGGCGCGCCGGTGGCAGCTTCGCGTGCACGCCCTGCTGGAACTTCAGCCACAGGCGCGGCACGCTGAAGAACATGGTCGGCCGTGCGCGCTGCAGGTCGGCGGTGAAGGTGTCCAGGCTCTCGGCGAAGTACACGTGCATGCCGGTGGCGAGCTGGCCGTGCTCGACCAGCGTGCGCTCGGCCACGTGCGCCAGCGGCAGGTAGCTGAGCATGCGCGCGTCGGCATCGATCGGCACGCGCTTCAGGCCGGCGTCGACCGCCCAGGCGAAGTTCGCGAAGCTGTGCATCACGCCCTTCGGCTGCCCGGTGGTGCCCGAGGTGTACATGATCGTCGCCAGGTCGCCACCGTCGCGCACCGGCTCGTCGGCCAGCGGTGCGGTGACCGCGACGATCTCGTCCCAGCGCGGCAGGCCCGCGCGCGCCTCGGGCGGCGCCAGCGGCAGCGCGATGCACGGCAGCGCGTCGGGCACGCCCGCGCGCATCGCCGGCCAGCCGTCGAGTTTGCCGACGAACAGCAACCGCGCGTCGCTGTGCTCGAGGATCTGGCGCACCGTCGCCGCGGCGAGCGTCGGGTACAGCGGCACCGAGACGTGGCCGGCGATCCAGATCGCGAAGTCGGCGATCAGCCAGTGGGCGCAGTTCTTCGACAGGATCGCGATGCGGCTGCCCGCCGGCAGCTCGTGAGAGCGCAGGTGCGCCGCCATGCGGCGCGCCTCGTCGGCCACCTCGGCCCAGGTGTGAACGACCACCACGCCGGCGCCGACCGGCTGCGTCAGCGCAACCCGCCGCGGCGCACTGCGCTCCCAGTCGTACAGGCGCTGCAGCGCGAGCGACTCGCGCGGCACGGTGGGCATCGGTGGGGCGGCGACGGACACGACCGCGCAGCCTAGCCGCGACGCGGCGAGCGACCTAGCGGGTTTGCCTGCACGCAATGGCGCCGCCGGCGCGGCGACGCAAGTTCAGCGCCCGTGGGCGCGCGCCTCCTCGAGATGCTCGTGCACCTTGCGCGCGGCACGCAACACCAGCGTCTCGTCCAGCGGCACCTGCGGCGCGACACGCTGCACCACCGCCTCGAGCTGGTCGGCGTCGCGCATCAGCACGGCGGCGACCGCCGACAGCGCCAGCACCGCGGTGCGCTGCATGCCGGCGGGCAGGTCAGCGCCGGCCTGCACCTCGACGTGGTGGCGCACGCTCGCCACCGCCGGAGCCGCCAGGCCCCAGCTCTCACAGAGCGCCGCACCGAGCGCCTCGTGGCTGACGCCGAAGCCGGCGCGCTCGAGCGAGATCAGCTCGAGGTCGTTGGCCGCAGCACGCAGCATCGAGCGATAGTGATCGCTCGCATGGCGGAACAGCACCGCCTTGCCGCACTCCTCGAACAGCCCCGCCGAATGGGCGGCCCAGCCGTCGACGCCGAGCTGCTGGCCCATGCGGCCCATGACCATCCCGCGCACCGCGGCGCGCTGCCAGATCGGCTCGAGCTCGGGCGCCGGCGGGAACGCGGCACGCAAGCCCATCTCGAAGGTGATCGCCGCGACCTCGCGCATGCCCAGGTAGGTGATCGCCTGCTGCACCGTCTGCACCCGGCCCTTGAGACCGTACAGCGACGAGTTGACCGCCTTCATCACCGACGCCGCGAGCGCCATGTCGGACTCGATCAGCGCCGACACCGCCTGCAGGTTGATCTCGTCCTCGGCGAGCAGCAGCGACAGTTTGACCAGGGCCTCGGGCTGGGCGGGGATGTCGATGTCGAGGCTGCGCAGTTCGGGGTCGACGGGCATGGCGGGTCGGCGTGGCGGGATCGGCGAACCATGCTAGGGCGGCGCGATGGCCGCGGTCGGACGAAAAGCCCGCGCTATCCGGCGTTCCAGCGCGGCACGGCAGCGCAAAAAGAAAGCGCCGGCAACGCCGGCGCTTCGGTCCGCATCGACTCGGCGTCGTCCATGCGGCGACGCCCTTGCGGCGGATGCATCGTTGTCGGGCGATCGGTGTTGTGCAGTCTCCTCGGGCCTCCGTCCAGCCGACCGCGGCGTGACCGGCCGTGGCGCTGCGAGAGCGCGCAGTCTAGGCAGCACCGCCGCGCACCGAAATCCGGGCTTACCCCCGTCGCAGCAACGCCGCCTCGCGCCGGTCGACGTCCCGACGAGAGCGGGCGCTCACGAACCGGCGGACTCCTTGTCGATCAGCCACTGTGCGGCGCGCTCTGCGATCATCAGCGTCGGCGAATTGGTGTTGCCGCTGGTGATCGTGGGCATCACGCCGGCGTCGACCACACGCAGCGCGTCCACGCCGCGCACGCGCAGCCGGCTGTCGACCACCGCCATCGCGTCGTCGATGCGGCCCATGCGCGTGGTGCCCACCGGGTGGAAGATGGTCGTGCCGATGTCACCGGCGAGCCGGACGAGTTCCTCGTCGCTGCGGTACTCGACGCCGGGCTTGATTTCTCGCGGGCGGTAGCGCGCCAGCGCCGGCATCGCGGCAATGCGCCGCGTCAGTCGCAGCGAGTCGGCGGCGACCTGGCGGTCTTCGGGCGTGCAGAGGTAGTTCGGCTCGATGCGTGGCGCGTCGTCGGCGCGCGGCGAGCGGATGCGCACCCGTCCGCGCGACGTCGGGTTCAGGTTGCACACGCTGGCAGTGAACGCGTTGAAACGGTGCAGCGGCTGGCCGAAGGCGTCGAGCGACAGCGGCTGCACGTGGTACTCGACGTTCGGCCAGCGCTGCCCGGGCGACGAACGGGTGAACGCGCCGAGCTGCGACGGCGCCATGCTCATCGGCCCGCTGCGGCGCAGCAGGTACTCGAGCGCGATGCCCGCCTTGCCCCACGGCGTGCCGGCGATGGTGTTCAGCGTGCGCACGCCCTCGACGCCGAACACGGCGCGGATCTGCAGGTGGTCCTGCAGGTTCTCGCCGACGCCGGGGAGGTCGTGCCGCGGCTCGATGCCCAGGCCCCGCAGCAGCGCCGCCGCACCGATGCCCGAGCGCTGCAGCAGCGCCGGCGTGCCCACCGCGCCGGCGGCCAGCAGCACCTCGGCGCGCGCGCGCGCCGCCGCCGGCAGCCCGGGGCCCCGCAGCTCGACGCCGCAGGCGCGCCAGCGGCCGTCCGCGCCGCGCTCGAGCTGCACGCGCTCGACGGTGGCGCCGGTCCACACCGTGAGGTTCGGCCGCGCGCGCACCGGGTGCAGGAAGGCCTTGCTGGCGTTCCAGCGCACGCCGCGCCGCTGGTTGACCTCGAAGTACCCGACGCCCTCGTTGTCGCCGCGGTTGAAGTCGTCGGTGGCCGGGATGCCGGCCTCGCGCGCCGCCTGCGCGAACGCGTCGAGCACGTCCCAGCGCAGGCGCTGGCGCTCGACGCGCCACTCGCCGCCGTGGCCGTGGTGGGCGCGGAAGTCGTCGTCGCCGCCGGCGTCGCCGCGCCAGTGGTCCTCGTGGCGACGGAAGAACGGCAGGCATTCGTCCCACCGCCAGGCGGCATCGCCGGTGAGCTCGGCCCAGCCGTCGTAGTCGCGACTCTGGCCGCGCATGTAGATCATGCCGTTGATGCTCGAGCTGCCGCCGAGCACCCTGCCGCGCGGGTAGCGCAGGCTGCGCCCGTTCAGGCCCGCATCGGGCTCGGTCTGGTATAGCCAGTCGGTGCGCGGGTTGCCGATGCAGTACAGGTAACCGACCGGGATGTGGATCCACAGGTAGTCGTCGCGCCCGCCGGCCTCGAGCAGCAGCACGCGGCGCCGCGGGTCGGCGCTCAGCCGGTTCGCCAGCAGGCAGCCGGCGGTGCCGGCGCCGACGATCACGTGGTCGAACTCGGGCGCGGGAGGCATCGATCGCGATGCTAGCGCCCGTCGCGTGCACCAACCCGGGGCCGGCGGCGCGCCGACCCGGGGGAAACCCGCAATGACACAAAACAACAAATCGGCACCGCAAGATTGCGGCGCGGCACCGAAGCTTGATAATCAGCAGGCCTGTGTCTGGATGCGGCGCCTTCGGTTGAATGTCTCACGATGGGTTGAAGCTCCACCTGGTTATCCGTGATTGAACAAAGGGCTTCCCCATGGGAAACAAGTTGTACGTAGGCAACCTCGCCTATAGCGTGCGCGACGAATCGCTCCAGCAGGCGTTCTCGCAGTTCGGCACCGTCACCTCGGCGAAGGTCATGATGGACCGAGAGACGGGACGCTCTAAGGGTTTCGGTTTCGTCGAGATGGGCAGCGACGCCGAGGCGCAGGCCGCCATCAACGGCATGAACGGCCAGTCGCTCGAAGGGCGCGCGGTCGTCGTCAACGAAGCTCGCCCGCGTGAGGACCGCCCCGGCGGTGGCTACGGCGGCGGCGGTGGTCGCGGCGGCTACGGCGGTGGTGGTGGCGCGGGCGGCGGCTACGGCGGTGGTGGCGGCGGTGGCCGCAGCCCCTACGGTCGCGGGGGCGGTGGCGGTGGCGGCGGTTACGGTGGTGGCGGCGGCGGTGGGCGCGGCGGCTACGGCAGCGGCAGCGGCGGCGGTGGTCGCGGCGGCTACGGCGGCGACCGCGGCGACCGCGGCGGCTACTGAGCTCCCGCCCGGCCGGGCTGCGCCCCGGCGGGACCCAGTCGCATCAAGAGGGCACCGGCGGCGACGCCGGTGCCCTTTGTCATCGGCGCGCGCCCGCGGCCGACATCAGTAGCGCTGCGGACGCAGCACGCGCACGTCGCTGAGGTACATCGCCACCGCGTAATGCGGCGCGTACGTGGCGAGCACGTGGTCGGCAATCGCGTCGGCGACTGCCGCCTCGCAGATCAGCTTCAACTCGATCGTGCGGTCGGCCTCCCAGGCGCCTTCGCGCACCCCCTCGGCGCCGGCGCCGCGCACCTCGCCGACGGTCCACCCCTGAGCGCCGAGGCGGCACGCGTCGCGCACCAGCGCCCTTTCGATCACCGCCTCGGCGACAATCACCAGCAAGGTCTTCGGATGGCGTGCGCTGCTCGTCATGTCCAGGCCCGGGCGAGTTCGATGTACAGCGGAATCCCGATCACGATGTTGAACGGGAACGTGATGCCCAGCGCCGCGGTGATCGACAGCGCGGCGTTGGCCTGCGGCACGGCGACACGCATCGCGGTCGGCGCCGCGATGTAGCTCGCGCTGGCCGCCAGCGTCGCGACGATCGCCACGCCGCCGGTCGTCAGCCCGAGCAGCACCGCGGTGAATCCCCCGAGCAGCGCCAGCAGCGGCGGCGCCACGAGACCGACCGCCAGCACTGCGGCGCCGAAGCGCCGCACCTCGGCGAGGCGCGCGCCGGCGACCAGACCGAGTTCGAGCAGGAACAGCGCGAGCACGCCCTTGAACGGGGTCACGAACACCGCCTCGATCGGCGCGACGCCGGCGTCGCCGGCCACCGCGCCGATCAGCAGCCCGCCGGCGAGCAGCAGCACGCTCTTGCCGAACAACACGTCGTGCGCCAGCGCGCCCCAGCCGCCGGCCGCCGGCGCCGCGGCGGTCGCCGACCGGCGCTGCACCCAGCGCGCGATCAGGATGCCGGCGACGATGCCCGGCGCCTCCATCACCGCCACCCACAGCGCCGCGTGGCTCTCGTGCTCGATGCCCGCACGCGCCAGCGCCGCGATGGCCACCGCGAAGGTGACCACGCTGACCGAGCCGTAGTGCGCCGCCACCGCGGCGGCGTCGAGTGCGCCCAGCCGCAGCGCGCGCAGCGCCGGGTACAGCAGGAACGGGATCGCGAAGCCCAGCGCCATGCACGCCGCGATCTGCGGTGCCAGCGCGCCCAGCGGCTGGCGGCTGAGTTCGAGCCCGCCCTTCAGCCCGATCGCCAGCAGCAGGTAGATCGACAGCGTCTCGTACAGCGCCTCGGGCAGGCGCAGGTCGCTGCCCACCAGGCGCGCGAACACGCCCAGCAGGAAGAACAGCACGACAACGTCGATCACCTCACACCGGATTGAGCACGCCGCCCTCGAGCTTGACCAGCGTCGCCGCGCGGTCGCCGTTCAGGCACACGCCGTAGCGAAACGGCGCCTCGTCGCGGCCGGGGAAGGCGAAACGCAGGTCGCCGAACACCGCGCAGCGCTCGACGCCGCCGTCGGCGCCGCGGCGTTCGCTGGCCTGCACCAACACCGGCGCGGCGGCGAACCATCGGTAGGTCGCCAGCGCCTCGTGCTGCCAGGCCTCGCGCGCCCAGGCCGCGTCGCCGTCGTCGCCGAAACGCGGCAGCGTGCGCCACGTGGCCTGCGCCACCGGCGCGTAAGGCGCCGACAACCGGCGCACGAAGTGATCGTCGGGCCTCGCGACGAGCGGCTCGCGGCGGCGCGTGTTCAGGTCGGTGACGTGGTAACGATCGCCGTCGTACACCGTCACCGTCCAGTTGAAGGGCGACGCCGGCCGCGGCATCGCGTCGACCTCGACCGCGGCGATGCCGGCGCGCTGCGCGTGCTGCCGGCCGGCGTCGAGCGCGTCCTGGCGCGCGTCCCAGGCCAGCGCGACCCAGGCCGCGGCCAGCGCCAGCCCGGCCCACGCCGGCCAGCGCCGCCGCGGCCAGACCGCGGCGAGCAGCAGCGCGACGATCAGCACACCGCTGAACACCAGGTCGATGATGAACATCGCGCCCAGCCCGAAGCGCGCGTTGGACAGCGGCGACAGCAGCATCGTGCCGAACTGCGTGATCCAGTCGCCGGCGATGTGCACGACGATCGCCGCCAGCACGATCACGTACAGGCCTTTCCAGCCGCCGGGCTGCGCGCGCGTGGTGGCGAACCAGCGGCTCATCAGCAGCGCCAGCAGCCAGGCCCACAGCGGCGCGAGCAGAAGCGAGTGCGTGGCGCCGCGGTGATGGCGCAGGTAGGCCATCTCGCCGGCCCAGCCGACGACGAAGTCGAGGTCGGGAAACGCCGCCGCCAGCGTGCCGGCGGCCACCGCCTGCCACGGCGCCAGCGCGCCGGCGCGACCGTCCCACGCGGCGGCGAAGCGCCCGACCGGTGGCGCGGCGGGCGGCGCCACCGGGGCCACGGCCGGCGCGCGCACGCAGATCGCGCGCGCCAGCAGCGCCCCCGACAGCGCATGCGTCAAGGTGTCCATGGGTCGCGAGCATGCCGCGCGTCGCGCCGCCGCGCAGGCGACGGGTCATTCGTTGCGCGGCGTCACTCGTGGCGACGGCGCTTGCGGCCGCGGCGCTGCGTCAGGCGGTCGAACCACGCGTTCGGCAGCGCACGCATCAGCTTGGCGACGACCGCCATCTGCCACGGGATCACGCGGTAGCTCGCCCCCGCCTCGATGGCGCGGAACGCGCGCTCGGCGAACGCCTCGGGCGACAGCAGGAACGGCATCGCGTAGCGGTTGCGCGCGGTCAGCGGCGTGGCCACGTAGCCCGGCAGCAGCGTGACGACGCGCACGCCGTGGCGTCGGCACTCGCCGCGCAGGCTCTCGCAGTAGGCGACCACCCCCGCCTTGCTCGCGCAGTACGCGCCGTGGCCGGGCAGCCCGCGGATCGCCGCGACGCTGGCGATGCCCACCAGCGTGCCGGCGCCGCGCTCGCGCATCGGCGCGAGGAACGGGTGGAAGGTGGCGGCGACCCCGAGCAGGTTGATCTCGAGCGTGTCGCGCATCACCTCCAGGTCTTCGCGCTCGGCGGTGTCGATGCCGACGCTGATGCCGGCGTTGGCGATGACCACTTCGGGCAGCCCCTGGCGCGCGATGCACTCGCGCCCGGCCGCGTCGATCGCGTCGATCTGCCGCACGTCGGCGGCGTACACGGCGCACCGCCCGGCGTCGAAGCCCTGCGCGCGCGCCCACGCCTCGGTATCGGCGCCGCGGCGCGCGACCAGCGCCATCCGCCAGCCGGCGCGGCCGTAGCGCAGCGCCAGCGCCTGGCCGATGCCGCTCGACGCGCCGGTGATGAACACCAGCGGTTCGCCGCTCACGGCCGCCCCCGCAGCGGCTCGAGCGTCGCGCGCAGCGGCCCGTCGAGCCGTGCGGTGCCCGCGCGGTGGTCGACCACCATGCCGGCGGCGCGGATCTCGTTGCGCCCCTGCGTCAGCGTCACCGGCTGGTCGGAGCGCAGCACCTGCGTCTCGACGAAGGCGTGCAGGAACTCGCCGCGGAACTCGGCGGGCGTGCCACCGTCGACCGGCACGTAGCGCACCTGCGCGCCGCCGCGCAGCTGCACCTCGGTGGAGGCGTCGTTGGTCAGCGCGTGCCGCGCGCTGGCCAGCGTCACGGCACCCCGGGCATCGATCGCACGCAGACGCACCTGGTCGATCTCGATCGTCTGGTCGGCCGGGTAGTGGCGCAGCACGTCGCCCTCGACCTGCAGACGCAGTGCGCCGTCGGCGGCGAAGCGCTGCAACAGAACACCGTGCATCGTGTAGTCGGGCTCGCCGGCGAGCACCGGCGCGTCGACGCGCTCCTCGGGCACCGGCGTGTTGCGCACCAGCCACCAGGTGGCCAGCGCCAGCAGCGCCATCACCAGCAGCGGCAGGTACGCGCCCACCAGCTCGCGCGCGCGCCAGTGCCATGGCTGGCGCGGGGCCGCCGGCGCGGGGCGGGGGGCGGCCGGGCTCAGGATCACCGCGCGTCGAGGGTCGCGAGCTGGCCGTGCAGCAGGCGCGCGTAGTGACCGCCGGCCATCAGCAGCAGGTCGCAGAACTCGCGCGCCGCGCCGTGACCGGCGCGCGCGGCCGTCACGTGGTGCACCGCGGCGAGCACTTCGGCGTGTGCGCCGGGCGGGGCGCAGGCAAAGCCCACGCGCGCGAGCAGCGGCAGGTCGGGCCAGTCGTCGCCGATCGCCGCCACCTCGGCCCAGTCGAGGCCGAGCTGCGCACGCACGCCGTCGGCGGCGGCGAGCTTGTCGCCAACGCCGAACGACGCGTGCACGATCCCGAGGTCGCTGACGCGCCGGCGCACCGCCGCCGAGTCGCGCCCGGTGATGACCACCGGTGCGATGCCGACCTGCGCAAGCAGCTTCAGCCCGTGGCCGTCGAGCACGTGGAACGCCTTCAGCGTCTCGCCTTGCTCGCCGATGTACAGCGTGCCGTCGGTGAGCACGCCGTCGACGTCGAACAACGCGGCGCGCATTCCCAGCTGCGGGCCCTGCGCCTTCAGCAACAGCGCCGGGGGGAACTGCAGCGCGACCATCGTCAGATCACCTTCGCGCGCATCAAGTCGTTGGTGTTCAGCGCGCCGACGAAACGCCCGTCGGCATCGACGACGATCACGCTGGTGATGCGGTGCCGCTCCATCAGCGTCGCCGCGTCGACCGCCAGCGCGGTGTCAGCGATGGTGCGCGGGTTCGGGTGCATCACCTCGCCGGCGGTGAGCCCGCGCAGCTCGCCGCCCTTCTCGATCAGCCGGCGCAGGTCGCCGTCGGTGAAGATGCCGATGGCGCGCCCGGCCGCGTCGACCACCGCCGTGAAGCCGAGCCCCTTGCCGGTCATCTCGCGCAGCATCTCGCCGAAGCTCGCACCCGGGTCGACGCGCGGCAACGCGTCGCCGCTGCGCATCAGGTCGGCCACGTGCACCAGCAGGCGCCGCCCGAGCGCCCCGCCTGGGTGCGAGCGCGCGAAGTCGTCCTCCTTGAAGCCGCGCGCGTCGAGCAGCGCCACCGCCAGCGCGTCGCCGAGCGCGATCTGCGCCGTGGTGCTCGCGGTGGGCGCCAGGTTCAGCGGGCAGGCCTCCTGCTCGACCGCGCTGGACAGCACCAGGTCGGCATGGCGCGCCAGCGTCGAGTCGGCACGCCCGGTCATCGCCAGCAGCGGCACGCCCTGGCGGCGCAGCAGCGGCACGATGGCGTTGAGCTCGTCGCTCTCGCCCGAGTTGGAGATCGCCAGCACCACGTCGTCCGGCGTGACCATGCCCAGGTCGCCGTGGCTGGCCTCGGCGGGGTGCACGAACATCGCCGGCGTGCCGGTCGACGCGAGCGTGGCGGCGATCTTGCGCCCGACGTGCCCGCTCTTGCCCATGCCCATGACGACCACGCGGCCGCGGCAGGCCAGCATCGTGTACGTTGCCTGCGCGAACGCGTCGTCGAGCCGCGCCTTGACGCCGGCGAGCGCGGCGGCCTCGATGTCGAGCGTGCGCGCGGCCAACTGCAGCGCGCGCGCGGCGTCGAAGGCGGGAGCGGCAGTCATCGAACGGGAGGCGGCGGCAGGCTCACTTACGATCATGGGATTCTAGGTGCCGCCCCGGCTCACGCGCCCCGCCCGCTCCATGGCCACCACGCTCGACATCGCCTTGCTGTACCTCGTCGCTGCCGTGGCCGGGGTGGTTGTCTGCCGCTCGCTCAAGCTGCCGCCGATGCTCGGCTACCTGGTGGTCGGCGTGCTGATCGGCCCGAACGCGCTGGCGCTGGCGGCCGACTCGGCGAGCGTGCGCTACCTCGCCGAGTTCGGCGTGGTGTTCCTGATGTTCGTCATCGGGCTGGAGTTCAACCTGCCGAAACTGCGCAGCATGCGCACGCTGGTGTTCGGGCTGGGTCTGAGCCAGGTGCTGCTGACCATCGCCGGCACGCTCGTCGGCCACCTGCTGCTGCGCTGGATCTACTCGCACACCGACACGCCGTGGCAGCTCGGCTGGCAGGGCGCGGTGGTGCTGGGCGGCGCGATCGCGATGTCGAGCACCGCGATCGTCGCCAAGCTGCTCGCCGAGCGCCTCGAGCTGGAGAGCGAGCACGGCCGCCGCGTGATGGGGGTGCTGCTGTTCCAGGACCTCGCGGTGGTGCCCCTGCTGGTGCTGATCCCGGCGCTCAACGCCGAGCCCGAGCAGCTGGCCATCGCGATCGGGCTGGCGACGCTCAAGGCCGGCGCTTTGCTGGCCCTGCTGCTCACCGGCGGGCAGCGGTTGATGCGCTGGTGGCTGACGCTGGTGGCGCGGCGCAAGAGCGCGGAGCTGTTCGTCCTGAACCTGCTGCTGATCACGCTGGGGCTGGCCTGGCTGACTGAGCACGCCGGGCTGTCGCTGGCGCTCGGGGCGTTCGTCGCCGGCATGCTGGTCGCCGAGACCGAGTACAAGCACCAGGTCGAGGCCGACATCCGCCCGTTCCACGACGTGCTGCTCGGGCTGTTCTTCATCACCATCGGCATGAAGCTCGACTGGCGGCCGGTGCTCGACCAGTGGGGGCTGGTGCTGCTGCTGACCACGCTGCCGCTGGTCGTCAAGGCGGCGCTGGTGACCGTGCTGGCCTGGGTGTTCCGCGCCGCGCCCGGCGTGGCGCTGCGCACCGGGCTGTACCTGGCGCAGGCCGGCGAGTTCGGCTTCGTGCTGCTGACGTTGGGCGCGCAGCAGCAGCTGATCGAGCCGCAGTGGGTCAGCCCGGTGCTGGCGAGCATGGTGCTGTCGATGCTGGCCACGCCGTTCGTCGTGATGAACGCCAACCGCATCGTCGGGCGCGCGTTCGCCAGCGACTGGATGGCGCAGTCGGTGCAGCTGACGTCGATCGCAACCAAGGCGATCCGCACCAGCGCGCACGTGATCATCTGCGGCTACGGGCGCAGCGGGCAGAACCTGGCGCGACTGCTCGAGAAGGAGAAGATCCCGTACATGGCGCTCGACCTGGACCCCGACCGCGTGCGCCAGGCCGCCGCCGCCGGCCACAGCGTGGTGTTCGGCGACGCGGCCAAGCTGCGCAGCCTGATGGCCGCCGGGCTCGCGCGCGCCAGCGCGGTGGTCGTCAGTTACCACGACACGCCGTCGGCGCTGAAGATCCTGCACCAGGTGCGCGAGCACGCCCCGCAGGTGCCGGTGCTGGTGCGCACGATCGACGACGCCGACCTCGAAACGTTGCGCGCCGCCGGCGCCACCGAGGTGGTTCCCGAGGCGATCGAGGGGTCGCTGATGCTGGCCAGCCACACGCTGGCACTGGTCGGGGTGCCGATGCGCCGCGTGATCCGCATCGCACGCGACGCGCGCGATGCGCGCTATAGCCTGCTGCGCGGCTACTTCCTCGGCGCCGACGACGACACCGTCGACGAACTGAGCCAGCCGCGGCTGCACACGCTGAGCCTGCCCGCCGCGGCGCCCAGCCTCGGTCAGCGCCTGGGCGCACTGGCGCTGGGCGCGATGGGCGTGCAGGTCGTGTCGGTGCGACTGGGCTCGGGCCATATCGTCGAGGCCGGCGACGACCACGTGCTCGGCGCCGGCGACACGCTGGTGCTGTCGGGCGTGCCCGAGACGCTGGCGCTGGCCGAGGACAAGCTGCTGCGCGGCTGAACCCCGGCCGCGCCGGTACAATCGCGAACCCACGCGCCCGTAGCTCAGCTGGATAGAGTACTGCCCTCCGAAGGCAGGGGTCGGACGTTCGAACCGTCTCGGGCGCGCCAAGAATTCCTGGCAAGACAAGCACTTAGCGGCGCTCATGGGCGCCGCTTTGCGCTTGTGGGGAGAAAGTGGGGAAAGGCACCCCGCGAACCCACTGGGGAAACAAGCTGCTCGACCGGCCGACAGCGCCATCGAGGGGTAGGGGGGATGGGGCACCGGGGAAGGGTCACCCCCACCCCCTTGGTGTCGTGCGCTCAGTGCGCCGGCCGCCTCGCGCGTGGACCCAAGAGGACCAACCCAAGCGAGTGGCGTCGATCGCAACGCAGCAGGCACCGGTACCCTGACAGCAGCAGGTCGCGCCTTGACCAGCGACGACGAACGGCCTTAACTTCGCGACGAACGACGTGGAAGGTCTAGGGATGGTCTGAACAAAGCCCATCCAGCATGAGCATCACGCCGAACGAGCTGAATTGACGGTGCTGTCCTGCAATGGGTGCGATGACTGCTCGATTCATCTCGTCCGAGGCCTCCAATGGCCTGTTTTCATGCCGTCTTCGGTTGTTGCGGACGGACTTGCCCATCCAGTGCCAACAACGTGCGCCGGACCATCCACAGGTTGGACAGCGCGAACAACGTGACCAGCTGCGCCGTGTTCTTCTTCAGTCCGCGGTAGCGCACCTTGACGTGACCGAACTGACGCTTGACCACGCGGAACGGGTGCTCGACCTTGGCACGCACGCTGGCCTTGATGCGCTCGACCTGATCGATGAGCTGATCGACGACGCGGCTCTTGTCCAGCGCGCGGCGCTTGCCCGGGCGCATGGCCACGTGCCAGCGGACATCGTCGTTGGCGTCGGCTCGCTTGTGAGCCCCCTGGTAGCCGGCGTCGGCAAAGACATCGGTCTCTTGCCCATGCAGCAGGCTGTTGCCTTCGACGACGTCGCTGACGTTGGCGGCCGTGCCGCGCACGGTGTGGACCAGTCCCGAGTCGGCGTCCACCCCGATGTGCGCCTTCATCCCGAAGTACCACTGGTTGCCCTTCTTGGCCTGGTGCATCTCGGGGTCGCGTTCGCCGCCGGCGTTCTTGGTCGAACTCGGCGCGGCGATCAGCGTGGCGTCGACCACGGTGCCGGCCTTGAGCATCAGGCCCTTGCCCAGCAGCACACCGTTGACCGTGGCCAGGATCTGCTCGGCCAGCTTGTGGCGCTCCAGCAGGTGGCGAAACCGCAGGATCGTGCTCTCGTCGGGCAGACGCGTATCCCAGCCCAGGCCGGCGAACTCGCGGAACAGCGGCACGTCGTGCAGCGCCTCTTCCATCGCCGGGTCGCTCAGCGTGAACCACTGCTGCATGAAGTGGATGCGCAGCATGGTCTCCACCGGAAACGGCGGCCGGCCCTTCTTGCCCTCGGGAGCGTTCGGCGCCACCAACTCCACCAGCGCCGCCCACGGCACCACTCGCTCCATCTGCGCCAGGAACTCGCGTTTGCGCGTTCGCTTGGTCGTCAGGTTCAGACCCAGGTCGGCTTGCTTCATGGATCAGATCGTCGCGGCGTCAGCGCAGTGCGGCAAGCAGAGTTGCCCGGGGTTTATGCAGACCATCCCTAGCGAGGCATCCCATGAGAGGCATTATTGCGATTCTGTCTTTGAGTATTTTGGTTACAGGGTGCTCAAGTCCCACAAAATATCAGCCAGAAGGAATGACTGGCGGCTTTACTGATACGCAGCTAGACAAGAACATTTTCAGAGTTACCTTTAAGGGTAACGGTTTTACAAGCCCAGAAAGGGCGCAAGACCTCGCGCTACTCCGCAGCGCGGAGCTTGCACTGAAGAATGGATTTAATTACTTCGCCATTATTGATGAACGAGCTAGGGTAAGTACAGGCGTAGTAACCACGCCGACTCAGTCGAACACCACCGGCTCAGCGACAGTGATTGGTAGTAGTGTGTACGGTCAATCAAGAACCACAACCACGGGCGGTATTCCTATTGTAATTAGCAGACCGTCTACAACAAACACGATATATTGCTTCGTAGATCGCCCCTCTGACAGTATTTATGTCTACGACGCTCGCTTCTTGTGGGAATCACTATCGAAGAAGTACGGCGCCGCGCCGAGTCGCTGAGGTGGAGCACTTGACTTCGCGACATCCCGTCTCCCAAGTGGCAGTAGGGTAGCGTAGAGGTATCGCGAATTGCTAGAAATTGGGTTGTAAGTCAGCCAAAGGCGCTGAGTGTGGGAAGTCCAGCGCACCGAGAAGCGCGTCCAATATCTGCATCGCGATCTCGGCGTCGGTCACGTCAGGCTGGCCAATACGCAGCGCTGTTAGGGCGCGCGCAGCTTGCAGGAGTTCGACTTGTAGCCTAGGCATCGTCGCGTCGAGGCTGTCGCCGCAGTAGTCGCGGTGGTGTTCGAGCAGGTGCTTCGGCCCGGCCGAGCGTCCATATCGGCTAGCGCGGTCGATCATGCACACCGTCTCCTTGTGGTGGTTATAGATGGCGACCGCAGCGCGCTCGGCGTAAACATGGCGCCATTTCGGTTCTGTGTGCTCGTGGGCGTCACTCGCGAACCTTGCTCGGATTGCGTCGGCCGCGGCAGCGGAGTACGGGTACGGGTCGCTCGCAGTGAATTCGATCAGACTACCCAGCAGGTCGGCGAAGGCGTCCAGGACGGTGGCAGAGGTGCCCTTTGGGCACTCGGTGTGTCGATGGAGCATTACGCCGTGGCCAGGATCTCGCACGGTTACTGTGACGGGGATGCGGGACGAGGCGAAGTAGTCATCCCAGGACGTAATCATCGTAGGTCTCCTTGGGCGGGTTGAAAACCCGCAGTGCTTCAGGAAGGGATAAGGCCGAGCGCGGGCGCCCGCGCGGGGTTCTTGGGGCTTGCGTGCCTGGCGGTAGCCACCACAGCGTGAGGCGGCGCCGGCCGTCAGGTCGACGATCCCACACACGCTCGCGATGCCAGCCAGCGATGAGTAGGTGCGCAGCGAGTGCTCGCGGCGTCAGGCCCGTGCGGCGTGCCAACTCCGTCGCGGTGCAGGGGGTGCGGGGTAGCTGCGCGACTACCTCGGCGCGGCGAAGCAGGGCGAGGCACCAGGGTGGCAATGTGGGCAGGTTAGGGGGTGATTTGTCCATGTTCATCGCGGACCGTGCAGGGGGGGTTGGGATTTACGGGGTCGCTCGGCGACCCCGTAACGACCCCGTATGAAAAAATCTTTGTAAATCAACGGGTTACGGAGATTTACGGGGTCTACGGGGTCGGCAGGCTCGCTTTTTCTCTTTCTTCCTTCTTCTCTACCCCTTTTCCTTTTTTCTAAGAAAAGAAGGATGACGACCCCGTAGACCCCGTAAAACGCGCGCAAGTGCTTGATTCATAAGAATTTTTTGGCTACGGGGTCGTTACGGGGTCGGTAGCCGACCCCGTAATAGCGAGCGGGCTGCCCGTCACCGACGCGCGCGCCGCTTGCCGGCAGCTGAAAAATGCCGCGCTGCGGTTGTTCGCACTCGTGAACGCCAGACTCCAGCCGAGGGCGGCAAGCGTGGGAAGGCGGTGCTCAAGCGCGCCGCGCAGCGCTCGCTCGTTGGCGGGCGGGCGGTCCCATACATGACCCGATCCCGCCCACGCGCGCAAGACTTGAACCTCGCTGAGCAACTGCCCAAGCGTCATCGCGACCGACACGCCGCCCTGAGCGTCGAGGCTGGCGGCCCACCCTGGCGACGTGGCCCACTTCGATGCCGGGGGCATGGCGCCTGCCTTCGCGCTCGCGGCGCGCTTGTTGACAACCTCAAGTACCGTGGAAAGCAGCGGGTCGTCCTCCGCGGCGGCAACAGCGTCGGTTCGGCGCCGGCCGTCCATCAACTCGCCGAACCACCCCGGTGCCCGCCCTAAGGACTGGTGGATCGCCTCGCCTAACTGCTCGAAGTCGACGAGACGATGGCCGTATTGCCGTTGTCCTTGAACGACGCGCAACCTCGCTAGCCCGGCAGCCAGCAGCGTGCACACCGCGCCCAGCAGCCTGGGGTGTGCTTGTTGGAACTCTGTGCGAACGTCTTGCGCCGACTGGTATCCGCCGCTAACCACATCCAGGCGCAGCGAGATCGTGCGCGACCGCGCATCCGACCGCGTGACCACGCGCGAGATCGACGTTATGAGTACCGGTGCGAGCACATCCACGCAAGCCACGTCGTGCTGCTCGTACAAGCGCCTATGGCTGATCTGGCCGCCCGTGGCGACTCGACACAGCAGGTCTTGCTCGTCCGGTGTGAGACGGCTGGCGTTGTCCAGATGGAGCGTGTAGCGTTGCGATGCGGCCGCCATTACGTCTGCCTCCGTAAGCCGCACGGTGGGCAGTTCGCCGCTGACGGTCGGGTCAACGATGCTCGCCAGATTCCGCGCCAGTGTCGACTTGCCAGCCCCAGCGGGTCCGAGGATTTCCAGGATGGGCTTCGGTGTCTTCGGACGCAGGCACTCGACCAGCCACACGAGCACCAGATGCTGGTCGTCGCCGTTCACGCCCCAGTGGCTCAACTGCTTGCAAAGCACCCGTGCCGCCTCGTTTGCATCGGATATCTGGGTTGGCTCAGGCAGCGTGCCCACGCCCGCGCCACGATGAAACAGCGACTCGCTTTGCGCTTCGACTTGATATCCCTCACTCGCGACGCGTACCAAGCGCCCCACATCGTCGGCCATGTCGAGCAAGACCGACTCTTGGGCGTCCCCAGCGATGCGCAGATGAACGCGCCGCACGTCCCGGCGTCCGCGGGCCTCGTCGCGCTTGATAGCCAACAGGCCCTCTGCAACTTCCTTGGACGCCCGCTTGCCCGTGGCTTGCGCCAGCTTTGCGCGCACGTGATCGAGTGATTCCGACGCCTGCGCGTGCAGAACGTCGACCCGGCCGCCCGCACGCCGGAGCGCCAGCCTGGCGCTGCCGTGCTGGTCGATGAATACATCCAGCCCGGCCGCGACAGCGTTGCCCTGGTTCGTCTCGTGATATCGGGCGCCTAGCTTGGCTTGGCGCTGAGCCTCACGCTCGGCGGCCGGCGTCGGGGCTTCATCGTCCGGGTGGCTTACAGGCGCGGCGGCGAGTGCAACCACAGTCGCCCTGGCCGCATCTACCTGCGTGGTGTCGTCGCCTTCCCGCACTTCGCGCCGGGGTGCGCGCGCTTCGGCCAACCGTGCTTTTAACAGGCTCATGCAGCGACCCCCATCACTTCGCGCACCCCCTCCCATGTCTTCGGGTGATACGCAACGAGGTACGTCCATGCGCCCTTCGTGCCATGCCATCGCCCACTGCGTACTGCATCGAGGCAAGCTGCCAGCGCGCGGTCCCGCGCCGTCTTGAACAGTGCACCTGCCGCGGCGTCCAGCCCGATATGCGACTTCCAGCGGTCAAACCTGAGCCGCGGGTCGTACTGGGGCTTGTCGTTGCCCGCACGCCTTTCCGGGTCGGCTCTGTCCGAGAAGGTGACCGCCATCTCGCGAAGCTCGTCATGCAGGTCGCCTGCGTCGCGCGCAATTGCCGCAAGAAGGGAGATGGCGCGGTTCCAGTCTTCGTAGTCGTTCGGGTCGAACATGCGCAACGCGTGCTCAACCTGGGCGATACATACGGACGCGACAGGCCAGATGCAAACGTTTCTCGCCGGCACCGCCCTCCGCTGCCTGCTGGATGCAACACCCCCGACAGCAATCGCAAGCGCGTGAGCACTGGCGACACCGCCCTCGACGACCCAGCGGCGCGCAAGGCGCGACCGAGACGGCGCAGCGCACCACGCGCCTTGTTGCTGGTAAAGCCGTGACCCCGTGCCGTCGGCGCCACCTTCAAACAGCAGGGCATTCGCACCGCGCCATGCGCGTGCATACCGGCTCGAATCCAGCGCGGAGTCCACAGGAAGGGCCAGTCGCGCCCGCAAGCCCGGCTTGAGCCCGATGCTCCAACTCGTCCACGCGACGAAGGCCACGCCGCCTTGTTTGAGTGCTCGCCCGGCCGCCTCGAACGCGTTGGGCGACAGCCCATCAAGGTCGAAGACAAGCCACGTGGCGTCGCTGACGTGTGCAGCGCTTCGCTGTCGTCCTTCGAGCGGGCGGCCCTCTCGCTCGGCTCTCTCGCGCGTTCTGCCCACGAGTGGGGCTTCCTTCAGCGAGCACGGCACGAAGTACGGTGCGGCTTCTTTGTTCTCGACGATGGCCGGCCCGCTGGCAGGCGCCACTGCGTCGACAAGTTCACCCCACCGCGCGTCGCGCAACTCGCGAAGGGGCGCAGTGTCGAAGAAGCCCCTAAAGATCGTCACATCACCGCGCCAGGCGTCGAGCGTCATTTCGGACGCGAGATCACGCACCGCTGACCTCCTCGATCACCACGGCAGGCGCCGTGCCGCTCAGAACGATATTTACGCTGAACGTCGACCGCGTGGGCGCCTCAGTGCGCGCGGACACCACTCCAGCGATGCGGCTCAGCACATCGGCGACACGCACACACGTGCCCGCGGGCAGGTCGGGGCGTTGCGCGTGTTCGTGCAGTCTGTCGATTACGCAGATCAGCGCCTCGTGGGCCTTCGCCCGCGCCAGCGTGCCATCGCCGCGCATCATCACTGCCCTGGCCTCGACCTCGGCGGCTGTATCCGGGTGCTCAAGACGCGCGCGCGCAGCCTCACTGTCGAGCCCGTGCAGCGTGGCCAGTTCTTCGAGCGTGATGACGCCGTTGGCGAATAGCGCGGCGTCCGCAACAAAGGCTGCGTTTGCCTCGGGCTGCGCAGGGAACGACAGCGGCAAGAGGTTCACGGCGCCGCCCTCCACGCCGCCCCAGGGCTCCACGAAGATGGGTCGCGCAGCCATGACAGCACGTCGCTGCGGCGCCAGCGGGCAAATCGTCGACCGAGCTTCACCGGCGCCGGTGCTCGCTGCTCGGCGATGGCCTTGTATAGCCCCGACTTGCTGATTCGTGCCATCGCTTGCACCTGGCGTCGGTCAAGCCACGCTTCGGTAAGTTCGTCGGACATTCGAGCCCTCCCGTCTTCACGAATCGCGCTCGGCGACGCGAGCGGCGATCCACGCGTCGACCTCGGACGCGACGAAGCGAATTGAGCGCCCCAGCTTTACCGGCTTCGGAAACTCGCCCCGCGACATCAGTTCATACGCGCGCGAGCGGCTCAAGCCGGCGCGTGACCATGCGACCTCGCCGGGCTCCAGCCTCGGCACCGCTGCTGCTTCGGGCTGCACTTCGATCATTACGGTCCCCCAGTAAGCCCGCGGATCCCGCGGTACGCCGCAAGTCTTTTGCAGCACCCCCCCTGGGGGCGAATTCCGCCCGTAATGTCGCTACGTTGCGTCCTTGACCTCGTGAAGCAAGGGCACACGCCGCTCTTCACCCCGACCCACGGGCGCCCATGATGGCCCCAGCGGCGCGCTGCGCTTGATCGTCACCATAGGCCCGCGCAGCAGCTTGCGCGCGTACTGCCTCACTGTGTCCGGGTCGTTCAGGCCGTAGGCCACAGCCGCGCGTCGTGCCGCCTCGGCAAGCGACATCGCCCCGTTTCGGCGGTAGTCGTTCGCCAGCTCGGCCGCCTGCCGCGTACGGCAGTTCGAGGACGCCCTTCGCCCCGCTTTGCGACGCATGATCTCGCCCTCGAACGCGTTACGCGGCTTCTTGGGCAGCGTGCCCGCGTAGAACGCTTCCCGTGCTTCGTCGAGCGTCGTCGCAGGCGGCGCGTACTTGAACGGCCTGCCACGCTTTGGCGCGGCCTTCCGCTGGCCGGTGCTCGTGCCGCTCATACCGCCAGCGTGGCCAAAGCCGCCGCTGCGTGGTCGGCGCGCAAGTGCCCGTAGTGGCGCTCGATCATCGCCACGCTCGTGCCGCTCAACTGGGCAACGGTGAGCAGGTCGAGCCCCTGCGTGACGAGGTCGGTGATGACGCTATGGCGCAGCGTGTACGCGGTGACTTGTTCCCCAAGCCTGGCCGCCGCCGCTGCCTCCTTGATGGGCCACTTCCAGGCGTCCTTGCCCCACGCCTTACCGTCCGCGCGCGAGAACAGCGGCGCCGCGGGTAGCTTGTCAACCGTCTGCGCCTCGAAGAACGCTGCCGTCGACGCAGGGAGCTTGATCCTTCGATCGCGCCCGGCCTTGTCCTTGCCGATGCTCAGCACGCCGAGGCGTTTGTCGTAGCTGGCCACCGTCAGGCTTGCAAGGGCGCCCGGGCGCAGCGGGACCAGCGCCAGACCACGCAGGAACGCCCCGACGTCGGCCGGGGCCTTGTCGATCAGCGAGCGCCGCTGCCCGGCATCGAGATACGTCTCACGTCGTCCGTCGGCGTTTCTGATCGGCCGCAGTGCCACGCGCCAAGCCATGTCGCTGGTGACGTAGCCTGCATCGTGCGCGTGGTTCAACGCAGCGCGCAGCGCGACCATGTCGCGGTTGACGCTGGCCGGTGCGCGGGGCCGCACCCGGCGCTCGCCTTCCTTGCTTCGATCAACGCGCGCAGGCGTGCTTGCGAGTCTGGTGCGCCAAGCCTCAATGCGGGGCCGGGTCAACTTTTCGAGCGGCGTATCGGCCAGGGCGGCGTCCGCGTACACCCAGCGCTCGTATCGCTTCTTGATGTCCTTGGCCGCATCCTCGCCCTTGCGCGTGCGCACGTGCTTGAGGTAGTTCTCGCAGGCAGTTCGAACGGAAATCGGCGTCGCGCTGCCCCCTCGGCCGAGGTGCGCGAACCACTCCGAAGCGGCCTTCACAGCAGCGTCGAACCTGTCCGACGCGGGCAGATGCGCGAAGTCGCCCAAGCTGCGCTTGGTCTGCTTGCCGGTGTCAGGGTCGCGGCTGCGCGCGATCCACGTGCCGACGCTCGCGGGGCTCAGGCGCTGGAACCCGAGGTACAGCCCCTTTTGCAGCTTGGTGAAGTACGGCTCGTGACGTGGCTTGAGCTTGCTGCGGGCGGCAACCGTGCTGATCGTGGCGGGCATGGCGGTGGGTGGTGGGAAAAAAGTGGGAAAAGTTTACCCACATCCACCCGCTTCCCTGTGAATCCTCTTCAGAGGGAAAAGCGGTCCATCCGCGTCCGTAGACATCCATCTTCTCTGCCCTCCGAAGGCAGGGGTCGGACGTTCGAACCGTCTCGGGCGCGCCAGCTTTGCCCGCGCTCGCGCGAATCGCTCAGCCGCCCGTCTTGCGCAGCGTCGCGAGTTCGGCGTCGCTGACGATCTCGAACACCCGCACCACCTTCAGCACCCCGCCGACGCCGCGCGCGAGTTCGGTCGCGCGCGTGGCCTCGCGCTCGCTGACGCGGCCCATCAGGTACACCACGCCGCGCTCGGTCAGCACCTTCACGGCGTTGGCCTCGAGGTCCCGGGCGTCGATGAAGGTGGCCTTGACCTTGCTGGTCAGCACGGCGTCGTTCGAGCGCGCCGTCAGCGAGCTGCTGCCCATCACCGCCAGCTCGTTGACGACCGAGCGCAGGTTCTCTACGCCGGCCACTGCGCGTTCGACCGCACTGCGGTCGGCCTCGGTGGGCACCTCGCCGGTGAGCAGCAGCACGCGGTTGTAGCTGGTGAAGTTGACGTGACCGCGGTCGCCGATCGCGTCGCGCGCGCGGTTGCGCGCCTTCAGCTCGATCGACTGGTCCTCGAGCTGCGTGCCGGCGGTGCGGCGGTCGGTCACGACCAGCGCCGTGCCGACGGCCGCGCCGCCGACGACCAGCGGCGCGCAAGCGCCGAGCAGCAGCGTGCCTGCCAGCGCGGCGGCGGCCACCGTGATGCCGCGTGCGCGGCGGGATTGGCGTGCGTACTCGTCGACTCTCATGCGCGATCCTGTTCACCCATCAACTGCAGGTCGAGCACGTCGCACAGCGCGTGCGCGACGAGCAGGTGCACTTCCAGCACCCGCGCCGCGCGCTCGTGCGGCACGCTGACCAGCACATCGGTTTCACCCAGTGCGGCGATCAGCGGGCTGTCGGGCCCTGCGAACGCCACCACGGTCATGTCCTTGCCCTGCGCCGCCGCCGCCACCTCGGCCAGCGACGCCGCGTCTTCGCCCGCGCCGAACAGCACGAGCACGTCGCCTGGCGCGCCCAGCGCCTGCACCTGCAGCGCCAGCCGGCGTGCCGCCGGCAACGCGCTGGCGTTCAGGCTTGCGTCGGTGCCCAGCGCGAGCGCGGCGAGCGACGGGCGTTCACGCTCGAAGCGTTCGACAAGCTGCGCGGCCATCGCCTGCGCGACGGCCTGCGACGGACCGGACCCCGCCAGCAGCAGCTTGCCGCCCCCGGTGATGCCCCCCAGCAACGCCTGCGCCGCATCGGCCACCGGCCGCGACAGCGCTTCGGCGGACTGGTACAGCAGGTCGGCGGCGTCGAAGAAGTGCTGCTGGATGCGCTGCTCGACCATGGACATGGATCATATGACAGCGCCCCGCGGCGCCGGTTCCGACGCCGGGGGTGCACCCGCGCCCTCACGGACCTTGCGCCGCCTCAATCGATGTTCACCTGACCCCACCGAAACGTGCGGCACGGTGTGCACGAGCGGCCTCGCCGGGTCGCGTTGCGTTGCGTTGCCGAAGGTCCCGGCCTGTCCCGACCAGGCCATCGGCGACGTCGGCGAGGCGAACGATGAGGGCTGATCCGCCACGCATGGCGTCGGCACCACACGCCATTGCCGTTCGCAGCGACTGGACGACCCTGTCGAGCCGCCGCGTCGCGCCCATCGGCCACTTAGCCGGCTTGCGCTGGCGGCCGCAGTGGCGCTCGCTGCGTGCTGCGGCCCGGCGCACGGCGCCGACCTCCCCGCCTGTCGTGCGGGCGCCGTCGACCCACCGACCCCGGCGTGTCGTCACGCGACCGCCGGCGCCAGCGTGGGCGAAGCGCTGGCGCTGATCGCACCCTGGGCCAGCGACGGGCGGTACGCCGGGGCGCTGCGCGTGGTCGAGGAAGCGCGCCCCCTCCACCCCTCGAACGCGCTGCTGCGGATGCGCGAGCACGAAGTGCAGGGCCTGGCGGACGAGGCGGCCTGGCTCGCGCGCAGGCCAGGCGACGCCGCTGCACGGCCTGCCCCCGACCTCGCGCTGGCCGAGACGCAGTGCCTGCGGTTGGCCGGCGAGGCCGCCCTGTCCGCCTGCGACCGGGCCTCGCCGCAGCGGCCCGACGACCCACGGCTCCTCGTCGCGCCCGGCGACCTGCTGCTGACCCTCGGACGCCACGCCCAGGCCGAGGCGTCGTATCGCGCCGCGGCGGCGCGCGAGCCGAGCCCGACGCTCGACCAGAAGATCGCGCTGGCTGCTGGACGCCACCGCGCTCGGGCGCTACCACGCGCTGGCGAACGGCATCAAGGCCGACCGCCACCGCGAGCGGCTGGACACGGCCATCCACGACGCGAGAGCGGTCGGCGAGGTCCTCGCCAACCACCACGGCTTCGACGTCACGCTGCTCACCGTCGCCACGCGAGGCGACATCGTCGAGGTGCCCGGCGAGTACCGCAACCGGCTGCGCGGCAGCGACAGCCTGCTCGTCTACTGCGCCGGTCACGGCTGGCTCGACGACGAGGCCGACAAGGGTTGAATCGCCGCACGCATTGGGTCTCGAACGACACCGTGCGCGACACGCTGCGCGCCTTGAAGGCCCGGCACGTGCCGATGGTCGCCGACAACTGCTTCTCCGGCTCGCTGGCGCGCGGCGCCGACATCGGGATGGGCCGAGGTCAGGAGCACCTCGAACGCGTGGCGCGACTGAGGTCCCGGCAGGTCCACACGCCGGGCGGCCGCGAGCCGGTGGCCGACTCGAGCGGCAGCGGCCACTCGCCGTTCGCTGCCGCGCTGCTCGAGGTGCTGCGCGGCAATCGCGGCGTGCTCGACGCCACGTCGCTGTTCGCCGAACTGCGCCGCCCGGTGGCGCTCAGCTCCGAACAGCTGCCGCAGTTCGCCGACATCCGCATGGCCGGCCACGAGGGCGGCGACCCCGACGTGCGCGGCCGGCCGTCGGTCAACGCGCCACGAGCATCCACTGCCGAGCCCGCTCGACCGCCGTGCCGTCGTGCTCGAGCTTGAGCAGGTGCGCCTTCAGCGAGCGCATCGCCATCGCGTGCAGCCGCGGCGGCACGTCGTCGTAGACGCGGGCGAGCAGCGCATCGGCCCCGGCCGCGCCGAGGGCGCGCAGCGCGTCGACCACCTTGGCCTCGCGCCTGAGCCGGTGTGCGATCACCGCCTCGATGGCCTCGCGCGGGCGTGCCATCAGGAAGCCGTGGCCGGGTGCGAGCCACTCGAGGTCTTCGGCGAGCAGTTCGCGCAGTGACGCCAGGTAGGCGGCCATGTCGCCGTCGGGCGGGTTGATGACCACCGTCGACAGCTGCATCAGGTGGTCACCGGTGAACAGCAGCCTCTCCTGCTCGAGCAGGTAGCACAGGTGGTTCGACGCGTGGCCGGGAGTGTGCATCGCGCGCAGCGTGCAGTCGGGGGTCAACGCGAAGCGCTCGCCGCCGGCGAGTTCGACGTCGGGCGCGAAGTCCGCGTCCTGCCACTCGGGGTGCGCGGCGCGGCGCCCGTGCACGGTGGCGCCGGTGGCGGCCACCAGGGCCGCCGTCGCCGGCGAGTGGTCCAGATGGGTGTGCGTCACGAAGACCCAGCGGATCGGCCCCGGCGCGCCCGCCAGCACGGCCCGCACGTGCGCCGTGTCGTCGGGGCCGGGGTCGATCACCGCCCACAGGTTGTCGGAGCCACCACCGACCAGGTAGGTGTTGGTGCCGGGACCGGTCATCACGCTGCCGTTGTTCGCCGTGACGCGCACCAGCCGCGGCGACAGGCGCACCGCGCGGCCGGGCTCGATCTCGTAGCTGTGGCTGCCGCGGCACTGCGGGTCGACGCGCGCGAGCTCGGCGTACGCCGGCTCGTCCGGCGTGACCGGACGCTGGCCCTGGCGTCCGCGGCCGATCATCGGCATCGTCAGCGGCACGGTGCGCGGCGCGCGCGCGAAGGACAGCAGTGCGTCGACGCGGTCGAAGCGTGCGATCGCCTCCAGCGTCTTGAGGGTCGGCGTCATCAGCTTGAGCTCGCCCGCGCGCGACAGCGCGTCGGCCGGGCGCAGCCAGCGCTGCTCGACCACCTCGGTGGCGTCGTGCGCCGAGATCTGCACCGGCGGCGCCTCGGCGACGAAGAACCGGGTATCGAAGCGCTTGACGCGCACCGGTGGCGTGAGCCAGTGGCTGAAGTAGACAAGCCGGTCGAGCGCGAGCTCCCAGCCGGCAGCCGCGCACAACTGCGCGAGCGTGCGCTCCCCGCGGTGCATCGGCTCGCGCCAGGCGGCCACGCGTGCCGCCTCGTCGCCGTGCAGTTCGACCAGCGAGGCCTGGCCGGGCGCGCGCGCGTACAACAGCCCCGCCTCCTCGAAGCACTCGCGCACCGCGGCGACGTAGTAGCCCAGCCCGCCTCGCTCGAGCCCCAGTCGTGCGCAGGCCTGCGCGTCGTCGACGCCGGCACAGCAGCGGTGCGCGTCGGCGTCGGACGCGTCGACGATGCCGCCGGGAAACACCCACGCACCGCTGTTGTGGTCACCGCGCTCGGCGCGCCGCAGCAGCAGCACCTCGATGCCGACCGCGGCGTCGCGCACGACGACCAGCGTCGCGGCGGGGCGTGGGGGAGGCGGCGTCGCGGTGGCGGAAGCGGTGTGGACGGTCGATTCGCTCATGGCGGGGCAGGGGCTCGAAGGCTGCGAGTCTGGCATGGCCGGCGAGTGGCCGCCACGCCGTCAGCCCGGTGTTTGCCGGGAGCGCTATCGTCGGGGGGTCTTCCCCCCATGAGGAGCCTGCCATGAGCATTCCCCGCGACGTGTACGTCGTTGCCGCAGCCCGAACCGCGATCGGCACCTTCGGCGGCAGCTTGAAGGACGTCCCGCTGGCCGACCTGGCCACTACCGCGGTGAAGGCCGCACTCGAGCGCAGCGGCGCGCCGGCCGACGCGATCGGTCACCTGGCGATGGGCAACGTGATCCCGACCGAGCCGCGCGACGCCTATCTCAGCCGGGTCGCCGCGATCCAGGCCGGGCTGCCCAAGGAGACGCCGGCGTTCAACGTCAACCGGCTGTGTGGCTCGGGGCTGCAGGCCATCGTCTCGGCGGCGCAGGCGATCACGCTGGGCGACTGCGAACTCGCGGTCGGCGCCGGCGCCGAGTCGATGAGCCGCGGCGCCTACCTGCTGCCCGGCGCACGCTGGGGCACTCGCATGGGCGACGCGCAGATGCTCGACTACATGGTCGGCGCGCTGCACGACCCGTTCCACAAGATCCACATGGGCATCACCGCCGAGAACGTGGCCGAGCAGTTCGGCATCAGCCGCGCCCAGATGGACGAACTGGCGGCGGAGAGCCACCGCCGCGCCGCCGCGGCGATCGCAGAGGGCCGCTTCAAGTCGCAGATCGTGCCGATGGTCAGCAAGGGCCGCAAGGGCGACGTCGTGTTCGACACCGACGAGCACGTGAAACCCGGCACCACGGTGGAGACGCTGGCGGCGATGCGCGCCGCGTTCAAGAAGGACGGCGCGGTGACCGCCGGCAACGCCTCGGGCATCAACGACGGCGCCGGCGCCGTGGTGCTGGCCAGCGCCGCCGCGGTGAAGGCCCACGGCCTGAAGCCGCTGGCGCGGCTGGTGGCCTACGCCCACGCCGGCGTCGAGCCGACGATCATGGGCATCGGCCCGGTGCCGGCCACGCGCAGGGCGCTCGAGCGGGCCGGGTTGAAGGTCGCCGACCTCGACGTGATCGAGTCGAACGAGGCGTTCGCCGCCCAGGCTTGCGCGGTGGTCAAGGAGCTCAGCCTGGACCCTGCGAAGACCAACCCGAACGGCTCGGGCATCTCGCTGGGCCACCCGGTGGGCGCCACCGGCGCGATCATCACCACCAAGGCGCTGTACGAACTGCAGCGCGTCGGCGGGCGCCACGCGCTGGTGACGATGTGCATCGGTGGCGGGCAGGGCATCGCGGCGATCTTCGAACGCGCCTGACCGCGGCGGCCGGGCGCCGATCGTCGGCGCCCGCAGTCATCACACGGGGGAGACGAGACGATGCCTGGACCGCTGGCCGGCCTGAAGGTGATCGAGATGGTCGGGCTCGGGCCCGCGCCGTTCTGCGCGATGCTGCTCGCCGACCAGGGTGCCGAGGTGATCCGCATCGACCGCCCGGGCGCCGCCGGCGCGCTGGGGCTGCCGCCGACCTACGACGTGCCCGCACGCGGGAGGCGCTCGCTGGCCATCGACCTGCGCAAGCCGGGGGCGGTCGCCGCGGTGCTCGACCTCGTCGCGCAGGCCGACATCCTGATCGAGGGCTTCCGCCCCGGTGTGATGGAGCGCCTCGGGCTGGGCCCCGATGCGTGCCTAGCGCGCCGGCCGGCGCTGGTCTACGGCCGCATGACCGGCTGGGGTCAGACCGGCCCGCTGGCGCACGCTGCCGGGCACGACATCAACTACATCGCGCTGTCGGGCGCGCTGCAGGCCATCGGTCGTGAGGGCCAGGCGCCGGTGCCGCCGCTGAACTACGTCGGCGACTACGGCGGCGGTGCGATGCTGTTGGCGTTCGGTGTGCTCGCGGCGCTGTTCGAGGCGCACCGCAGCGGCCGCGGGCAGGTCGTCGACGCGGCGATGACCGACGGCGCGGCGCTGCTGTCGGCGATGTTCTACGGCCTCAAGGCAGCCGGCGTCTGGCGCAACGGGCGCGGCGTCAACATGCTCGACTCGGGTGCGCACTTCTACGACACCTACCGCTGCGCCGACGGCAAGTACGTGGCGATCGGCGCGATCGAGCCCCAGTTCCACGCTGAGCTGCTGCAGCGCCTGGGGCTCGACGCGGCGGAGTTCCAGCGGCCGCTCGACCCGCAGCGCTGGCCGGCGCGCAAGGCCAGGCTGGCCGAGGTGTTCGCGACGCGCACGCGTGACGACTGGTGCACCGTGCTCGAAGGCAGCGACGCCTGCTTCGCGCCGGTGCTCGACTGGGACGAGGCGCCGCGCCACCCGCACAATGTCGCGCGCGGCGCCTTCGTCGATGTCGGCGGCGTGACCCAGCCGGCCCCGGCGCCGCGCTTCAGTCGCAGCCACGCCGACGCGCCCACCGCGCCGGCCACCCCCGGCGAGCACACCGAGACGGTGCTTCGCGACTGGGGGGTGGATCCGTCGCGCATCGCCGCGCTGCGCGACGCCGGCGCGATCTGATCGCCCCCCGGGTCGGGCCACGCCCGACCGGCGCCACGCGGGAGTCCGGTGGTCTCGGGCGGCCCGGCCACGACCCGCGCGGGCCAGACCGAAAAGAGTTGAACCGCCGCGCCGGCAGGCGCAACAAATCATGGACACGAAGGTGCGACCTGCCGGGCCGTGCCGACGTGCATTCGTCCGGTGGCTGCCCAACGGCGGCGGCGGCGGCCACGCGCTATATTGCGACGTCGCCACCACCGCCGCCGTCATGGACAACGACCGGGTCATGGACCTGCTCGCACGGATCGGGAAGGAAGACCAGGCAGCGTTCCGCGAGCTGTACAAGGCGTTCAGCCGAAAGGTCTACGCCTACGTGCTGAACATGCTCAACGACCACGCGCGGGCCGAGGAAGTATTGGTGGATGCGATGTACGAGGTTTGGCGGCACCCCGCCCGCTTTCGCGGGGACTCGCAGTTCAGCACCTGGCTGATCGGGATCGCGCGCAACAAGGCGCTGATGGTCTATCGCGCGCGGCGCCCCGACGAGGCGCACGACGACCTCGACGACGTCGCGGACACGCTCGCCGCAGACACGCCAGACGGCTTCGCACAGCTGGCGGCCAAGCAGCGCAGCGAAGGTGTGCAGCGCTGCATGGGGCGGCTGTCCGACGAGCACCGCGAGTGCATGCACTTGGTGTTCTTCGAGGGCCTGTCGCTGGCCGAAGTGGCGCAGGTCCAGCGCTGCCCCGAGGGCACCGTGAAGACGCGACTGTTCCACGCGCGCCAGAAGATCAAGCAGTGCCTGCAACTGCTGCTCGGGCGCGAAGGCGGGATCGCCGGGGTGGCGGCATGAACGAGCGCTTCGAGGAACTGCTGCCGTGGTACGTGAACGGCACGCTCGGCGACGAGGATCGCGCCTGGGTCGAGGACTACCTGGCGCGGCATCCGCAAGCCCGCGCCGAGCTCGAGTGGCACCAGTCGCTGCGCGAGCGCATGCTCGAGACCGCGCCTACGGTGCCCGTCACCATCGGTCTCGCGAAGACGATGCAGCTGATCCGCGGCGACCAGCCGACCTGGGCCGAACGCATCAACGCCTTCTTCGCGGGGTTCGGCATGCGCCCGGCGACCGCGCTGGCCGCACTCGCGATCGTCGCGGTCCAGGGCGGCGTGATCTTCAACCTGCTCGGCGACGCGCGCGAAGACGCTGCCGAGATTCGCTCGCTGCGCGCGGTGCAGACCGACGAGGGACCGCTGCTCAAGCTCAACTTCGCGCCCGACGCGAAGGAGGCCGACATCCGGTTGCTGCTCGTCGAGGTCGGCGGACATTTGGTCGGCGGCCCCGGCCAGCTCGGCGACTACTACGTGCGCGTCGCGCCCGGAGCCGAGGCGCAAGCCCTGGCGCGTCTGCAGGGCCGTCCGATCGTGCAGGCAGCGTCCCTGGCGCCGGGCCTGCCCCCGCGCGAGTAAGCGATGGAAGTCACGGCGATGAGAAGGCTGCGACCTGCCGCATCGGGTGAGCCCCGCCTGCCGCGCCGTCGCCTGCTCGGCGCCGCGGCCGCCGTGCTCGCCGGCGCCGCGACAGGTGCCGTGCCGCTGCACGCTCTGGCATCGAAGGGCGACGAGCGCATCGCCGTCGTGATCGGCAACGCGGCGTACAAGGTGGCGCCGCTGAAGAACCCGGTCAACGACGCCAAGGCGGTGGCGGCACGCCTGCGTGGCCTGGGCTACTCGGTCGGGCTGCACGAGAACACCTCGCTGCGCGAGCTGATCGAAAGCCTGCGCGACTTCTCGCTGCGCGCCGCACGCGCGCAGGTGCGCCTGTTGTTCTATGCCGGCCACGGCGTGCAGCTGCGCGGACGCAACTACCTGCTGCCGGTCGACGCCGACCCGCAGACCGAAGAGGAGATCGTCCGCCAGGGGGCCGACGTCGCCGCCTTCGTCGACCGGCTCAGCGCGATCCCGCACGGCATCAACATCGTCGTGCTCGACGCCTGCCGCGTGAACCCGTTCGCCGGCGGCGTGATCGTCGGGCCCGACGGTCGCCGACTCAAGTTCCGCGGCTCGACGCCGGCCGGCCTGGCCCCGCTCGACGCCCCGGTCGGGACGATGGTCGCGTTCTCGACGTCGCCGAACGGCGTGGCGCTGGACAACCCGGCCGGGCCCCACAGCGTGTACACCAAGCACCTGCTCGCGCACCTCGACACACCGGGGCTGCCGATCGAGCAGGTGTTCAAGCGCGTGCGCATCGGCGTCGCCGAGGACACTGCACGCGTGCAGGTCCCGTGGGAGTCGTCGAGCCTGACGGCCGACTTCTGCTTCCGGCCGTCGGCGCAGGGCCGCTGCGGCTGAGCTGCGCCTCGCGGCGACCCGCACTCAGGCGTGGTCGGCGATGAACTGCACCAGGTCGTCGGCGAACCGCCAGGGCTCGCTGTAGTGCGGCGAGTGGCCGGCCTGCGGGTAAACCCGCACCTGGGCGTGCGGTACCGCCTGCCGGTACCAGGCACCCAGAGGCAACCCGCCGTAGTGCGAGCTGCGCCCGCCGAGCACCACCATCAGCGGCGCGTCCAGCCGCGACAGCGAGTGCCGGAAGTCGGCCGCCACCAGCGACTCGGCGAGGTCGAGCAGCGGCGCCGCCTCGACGCGACCCAGCCAGCGACGCAGCCACCGCCCGAGGGTCGCTTCGGGTCGAAGGTACGGCTTCAGACGCTCGCCCGCCACCGCCTCGATCTCGGCGGCGACCGTCTCGGCCAGGTTGAGCCGGGCGCCGGCGATCAGGCTGTGCAGCATCGGCGCGCTGCAGCTGCCGAACAGCCCCAGCCCCCAGTGCTCGTCGGTCACGATGCGCGGGGACTGGTCGACGAGCACCACCGCGGCCACGCGCGCGGTGCCGTGGTCGTGCAGATACTGCATCACCGTCAGCGCCCCCATCGAGTGGCCGACCAGCACGGCGCGACCGAGGTCGAAGTGGTCGATCAGGTCGCGCAGATCGTGCGCCAGGCGCGCCAACGTGATCACCCCCTCGACCGGTCGGCAGCGGCCGTGGCCGCGGCCGTCCCACGCGTACGCGCGATGCCTGCGCGACAGCCGGCGCGCCACCGGCATCCACTGGCGGTGCGAGCAGCCGAGCCCGTGCACCAGCACCACCGGGCTGCCCTGCCCGATGACGCGCACAGGAATCGGCTGTCCGTCGCCGGCGGGGTAGGCGACGAACTCGCCCCCGCGCAGTCGCGCGGTGCCGAGCCAACCGAGGTTGTGCAGCGCCCCCAGCAGGTCGACGAACCCGGTCAGCCGCCGCGTTCGGTGGCCTGACCCGGCGGGCTCGGTGGGGGGCATGGACGGTGCGACGGTGGCCGAGGCGGCATCGCAGCCAATCCTAGCCCGTGGAAGACGCAAAAAGCTTGAACCACCGGCGCGGGGGCCGCAACCCATGGAGCGGATGGCAAGCAATTCAGCAACGCCACCAAACCCGAAACCTCAACCCCTGATCACTGGAGACCCATCATGCAAACCTTCCGCAAGACCGCCCTGTTCCTGGCCCTCGGTGTCGTCGTCGCCGGCGCGATGGCCGGCGAGATCCGCGACTCCGCCGTGTCGGCCAGCGGCGTCGTCAACAGCTCCGTCGGCCTGGCATCGAGCGCGCTGCAGAACATCGGCGTGGCCGAGGGCAACGGCAAGATCCGCAACTCGGCGGTGATCGTCAACGGTGCGTCGAACACGTCGATCGGCCTGGCGTCGAGCGCGCGGCAGAACATCGGCCACGTGAGCGGCAACGGCCAGATCAACCGCAGCACGGTGATGGTCACCGGTGCGAGCAACACGTCGGTCGGGCTGGCCAGCACGGCGCGTCAGGACATCGGCTTCGCCCGCGACAACGGCCGCGTCCAGGACTCGTTCGTCAGCGTCGCCGGCGCGGTGAACACCGCGGCGGGGCTGGCCTCGACGGCGCGGCAGGAGATCGGCGGCGCGTCGGGCAACGGCGAACTGCGCAACTCCTTCGTCCTCGCCAACGGCGCGTTCAACTCGGCGGGCGGCCTGGCCTCGACGGCGACGCAACGCATCGGCGTGGCACGCTGAGTCCTTCGACCCGTCGGTGGGGTCTGCGACGCACGACGCCGCGGACCCCATCGTCACATCAGTCCGTCGTCCGACTGAAGGAGCACCCGATGAACAAGCGCCTGTTCGGCAGTCTCGTCCTGGTCGCGATCGCGGCGCACGTCTCGCCGGCCTTCGCGTCCGAGGAGGAGTTCGACATCGACACCCGCTTCAGGGCGAAGATCGTCAAGGAGAAGGTGCGCCAGGCCGCGCTCGAGCGCAAGCTCGGCGCCCTGGGCAAGGGGCTTGACAGCCCCACCTGCGGCAGCCAAAACATCGGCAACATCGACACGGGTGGCCGCCCCGGAACCGCACCGCGCGAGGTGTTCGTCTTCGCACCGAACGCGATCAACATCGTCTCCGGCCGCGGCTGCAACTGACTTCACGACCGCGGGAGCGCCACAGCCATGAACGCCTGCCACCGCCCGATGCGCCCCAAGCGCTGGATGGTCACCCTGGCCGCCGCCACCGCCGTGCTCGCCGGTTGCGCGAGCGTCGACGTCAAGCAGCGCACGGTCGAGCAGACCCAGCCGATGCGCCAGGGGCCCGAGCAGGCCCCGTTCCGCACGATCACCGGCTTCGCGCCGGCGCTGCGCTGCATGGACGGCATGCTCATCGACTACGGCGTGCGCGATGTCTCGATGCTGGTCGAGGAACTCGTCGACCAGACGAAGAAGGTCAACGTCGGGGCGCGCGACATGCTGATCTCGGCGGTGTCGGACATGACGCGACGCAGTCGTGCGATCCGCCTCGTCGCCTTCGGCAAGGATGCGGGCAACGTCATCAGCTTCCTTGCTGCGGCGCAGCGCCAGAGCGCCTACGACGTGATCCCGACCTACGACATCAAGGGCTCGATCTCGCAGCTCGACGAGAACCTGATCCGCAACCAGAAGGACCTGGGCATCGGCTTCCAGCCGTTCATCAACCTGGGCATCTCGCGCGACGCCGCGTCGACCATCCTCGGGCTCGACCTCAGCGTGCTGACCACCGAGGACATGTCGATCCTGCCTGGCGTGACTTCGCGCAACTCGGTGGTCATCCTCAAGCAGGGCAAGGGCTTCGACGGCGACGCTGCGTACCACAAGTTCGGCATCAGCTACAGCATGAACCTCAGCCGCGCGGAGGGCCAGGCGCAGGCGCTGCGCGGACTGGTGGAGCTGGCGGTGATCGAACTGGTCGGCAAGCTGACGAAGACGCCGTACTGGCGCTGCCTCGGCGCCGACGCCGGCGCCAACGAAGAGATCAAGCTCGAGATGTCCGACTGGTACTACGCGATGGCCGCCAGCCGGCTCGAGCTGATCGCCTACTTCCAGAACCAGCTTCGCCGCCGCGGCTTCTACGACGGCCCGATCGACGGCGAGTTCAACCCGGCGATCGACGAAGCGATCGCCAGCTACCGCGGCGCGCTCGGGCTCAGCCGCGAGGCGGTGCTCGACGAGGCGTTCTTCGTCGCGTTCCTGAACGCCGACCACACGAAGATCGAGCGTCCCCCGACGCCGGCGCGGCTCGCCGTGGCCCCGCCGACGCCGTCGCCCGCCCCGCAACCTGCGCCTCAACCTGCGCCCCAACCCGCGCCGCAGCCGGCCGCGCCACCCGCTGCGTCGCCCGCCGCGCCTGCGGCGGTCGCCGAGGCGCCACCCGCGGTGCCGTTGGCGCTCACCCTGTCGACGCCGACTCGGCAGACGCGCTTCGCGCTCGGCGAGCCGATCGGGCTGCAGGTCAGGCTGACGCGCGACGCCTACGTGTACTGCTATCTTCAGGACGAAAACGCCCGGATCTCGCGCTTCTTCCCGAACCGCTTCGCGAAGGACGCGCTGGTATCGGCGTCCCGCCCGTTGGCGCTGCCCGGCGCGATGCGGTTCCAGCTGGCGATGACCAAACCGGGCGCGCAGGAGACGTTCGCCTGCTTCGCCACCGAGCGCGACGTGAGCGCCGAACTGCCCCCACAGGTCGTCGGCACCGACTTCGAGCCGCTCGCCGTGGGCTCGATGTCGCAGGTGCGCAGCGCGTTCGTCGCTGCAAGTCGCGGCGCGCTCGCCCAGGAGGTGATCCATGTTCAAGCCAAGTGACCTGGCGCGGCGCCTGCTCGCCGCCGGGGGCATCGTCGCCGCAGCGGCAGGCGGCCCGGCCAGCGCCCTCGCCGCCGTCTCGACGACGCCGCCGCGCGATGCCGCCGCCCCCGCCCGCGTCGACGGCGGCTACCAGATCCGCTGCTGGCAGCACGGGCGGCTGCTGTTCGAGGAAAACCACGTGACGTTGCCGCCCGACGGTACACGATATGCCCTGCGCATCGCCGCGACCGACCGCACGGGCCGTCCGCTGTACGTGGCGCAGACGGACAGCGCCACCTGCTTGATCCGCGCCGCGGCCGACGCGCCGACCCCGGCGACGCCCGGCGGCGCCGCGCGTCGCTGATCGACCCTCGGGCGCGGTGGCCGATGCGCTGCGCCCCGGTCTCGGGTCCGCGGCCGCGCCGCGCCGGCGCAACACATGGGCATCGAAGCTGGCAACCCACGGAGCCCACGATGCCCACCATCACCCCCCAAGGCGCCTACGAACTGCGCTTCCGGTCGATCTTCGACACGGGCCGCGGCCTGGCCTTCCGCTGCGACGCGAACGGCCACGTCGACCTCGACGCGCTCAGCGAGACGGCGCGAGCCAACTACCTGTTCGCCCGCGCGATGGTCGGGCGCGACTACGCGGCGCCCGTCGTGCTGCCCACCGTGCATTGACCGCGGCGGAAATCCACCGACGATTTGAACCGCCGCGCCAGATGCCGCAACCCATGCACGAGTCCACCCGCTGCCACCAGGAGAAGCCCATGTTCCGCACGCTGTCCGCTCTGACGCTCGCGACCGCCCTGCTGTCGGCATCCGCCTGGGCCGGCGACGTCGTCCATTACCGCGAAGGGCAGCAGCTGAACCCGGTCGACGTCGCGACGATCCTCGGCGGCTCGCCGCCGGCGCGCATCAAGACGCGCTCGATCCGGCTGCTCGACGACGCCCCCCCCGCGCAGGCCGAGCCTGCGGCGCAGGCGCTGTCGCTGCAGGTGCGGTTCAACTTCGACTCGGCCGAGATCGCACCCGCCGCCCGCCCGCAGCTCGACGCGCTCGCCGACGGCATCAAGATGCTGCCCGCCGGCCGCTCGGTGCTGGTCGAAGGCCACACCGATGCGATCGGCAGCGAAGAGTACAACCGCATCCTGTCGCAGCGGCGCGCGCAGGCGGTCAAGCGCTACCTGGCCGTCGAGCACGGCATCGACCCGGCGCGCCTGCACACCGTCGGCTTCGGCGAAGACCGCACGATCGCCGGGGTCGACCCGACGGCACCCGACAACCGCAGGGTGCAGTTCCGCGGCCTCTGATGCCGACACCGGGCGCGGGTGTGCAGCAGCGCCCCCAGCCCGGCCGCACTCAGGCCGGACAGTCCTTCACCGCGAAGTCGACGCGCCGGTCCAACGCATCGCGGGCGTCGTCGGTGCCCAGGCCCGACAGGTTCTGGCTGGACCCCTTGCCGATCGCCGTCGTGCGCTTGCCCAATGGCGGCGCGGCTGTGCTGATGCGCTGCTTGATGTACTGCGCGCGCATCAGCGACAGCCTCTCGTTCAACGGCTCGGGGCCGGTGCGGCTCGTGTGGCCGCTGATCTCGAGGCACGCCGTGCGCTGCGCCGTCTGGCGCGACAGCTGGGCGATCCACATGTGGTACGGCCCGCTGATCTGGGGATCGGGCAGAAACTGCGTGGAGCCCGGACGGAACAGGAACTTCAGCCCGAGCTGGTTCTGTGCCAGGCCGAAGTCGACGATGCGTGCGAAGGCCTGCGCCGCTTCGTCGCGGCGGTTGAGCTTGCTGGCCGTCAGGTAGATGCCGTTGTGCACCCGCAGCTGGTCTCCGCCCGGCAGCCGCAGCACACCGCGGTAGATGTCCAGCGCCTCCTCGTAGAAGCCCTTCTCGTAGGCAATGATCGCGTCGTTGATCATCGCCGCGGCCATGATCCGGTCGTAGTAGGCCGGGTTGATCGGGTCGCCCGCCTTCGTCCCCTGGCAGGTGCGCACGTAGCCCTGCGTCGCCGGGTCGGGCGCCCAGGCCGGGCTGTCGAGAAAGAACGCCGTGGGCGTCATGTCCACACCGTCCATCGCGGCGCGCGCGAACCCCTTCGAGACGATCAGGCCGGTGCGCAGGTCGACGAGTGCCAGGCAGACGCGATGCCAGTCCTTGCCGGGCTTGTTGCTGCCGTCGGCGTGCACCGCCGTGAAGGTGCCGACGAACAGCATCGGCCCCTTGGCCAGCGTCGCCGTCGTGAACGGCTGCAGGTCGAACTGCGGATAGCGGGCCTTGACCAGCTCGGTGATGCGCGCCTCGATGCCTTCGGTGGCGATCGTCTGGTAGCCGGACACGCCGTCGACCAGCGGGTCGATGACCAGCGGCACCTTGGGTGCGTTGCCGCGCCCGGTCGCGGCAGGGTCGATCTTGGCGTTGCCGAACAGGTTGTTGGCGGCGAACATCACCGCGTCGGCGAGCGGCATGATCGGCGGCAACGCAGGGGGCGCCGGCGGCGCGGCTGGGGCCGTGGCCGGCGCCGCCGCGGCGGGTGGCGCTGCCGCGACCGCCGCGGCCGGTGCCGGTGCCGCCGCCGGTGCAGGCGGTGTCGCGGCGACCGCCGGCGCAGGCGGCGCCGGTCGCGGCGCAGCGGCCGCCGGGCTGGCAGCCATCGGCGGCCGCGACGGCTCAGCGGGTGGCTGCCACGCCGCGCACCCCGCGAGGGCGATCGCGGCGCCGGCCACGATGCAGCGTCTGACTTGCGTGATCGACGTGCGGGCTTGAAGCGGGTCCATGTTCAGCACTCCTTTCGCAGGTAGTCCATGTCGGCGGGAGACAGCGGTTCACCGAGCTGCGCCCGGATCAGCAATGCGACGCAACGCTCCGAGCCCGCCGCCGGGCGGGCGCCGCCGGCCACCGCCTTCGCCGGCGAGGCCGCTGGTGGTGACTCGGTCGATGCCGGCTTCGGTCGACTGCGTTCGACACGCGCAGCCACCGTGGGCGTCGGCCCCTCGGGCTTGGCAGGCGTCGGCTTCGCGTCGACCCGTGGCTTGGGCTTCGTCCCGGCGTCCTCGCGCGGCACCGCGGCCACCGCAGGCGGGCTGGTCGGCGACGCACTCGCCGGTGCCGCCGTCGGGCGTGTCGGCGGCGGCGTCGGCTCCACGGCCGCGGCCTTCGCCGGCTCGTTCGCTTCGGCAGGCGCGGGCGACGGCGCGGGGGTTTCGGCACGCGTGGGTGCCGTGGCAGGCGTCGTGGCGGGTGCCGAGACAGCCACGCCCGACGCCTGTTCGAGCCGCCGCGACAGCTGGCGCAGCTGTTCCTCGAGCTGCTTCTGTTCGCGCTCGCGCTGGTCGAGCAAGTCCTGCAGGCGCGCCAGGTCCAGGCGGCGGCCGACTTCGTCGTCGGCGCGCGGCCGGGGATTGAAGCTGAAGTTGGCGGTCAGCGACGTGTTGACCCACGGCACCTGGCGCTGGTTGGTGTCACGCAGCACCTTGACGCGCACCTGCTTGAACATCTGCTCGACCTCGATGCCCTCGACGAGCATCTCCTTGACGAGGTGCCGCGTGTACACGCTATTCGTTCCCGGCGGGCCGTCCTCGGCCGTCGCGCCGGGAGCCGACGAGTACGCGATCAGCGCGCCTCGTGCGGCCATCTCGGCCAGCCCGGTGGAGGCGCGCACCGTGCGGGTCTTGCCGCCGAAGGGGTTGTCGCGGCAGGCGTCGAGGATGACGATGCGCACCTGCGCGCGCGCGCGCTCCAGCCGGCTGACGAGCAGTTCGTCGATGTCGACACCCTCGTCCTTGACCTCGTCCTCGTCCCGCAGGTTCAGGTCCACCGGCAGCAGGAAGTTGCGGCCGTCGATCTGCACGCCATGTCCCGCGTAATAGAACACCGCCACCGCGCCTTCGGACTGCAGGCGGCGCGAGAAGTCGCGCAGCACGCGCCGGAACTCCTTCATCGGCAGGTTCACGTGCTCGGTGACCTCGAACCCGAGGCGCCGCAGCGTCGACGCGACGACGCGCGCGTCGTTCTCGGGGTTGTTCAGCGGCGACGCGGGGTAGCGCGCATTGCCGACAACCAGCGCGAGCTTCTTCTCCGCCGCCGGCGCCGCCTGCGCGGCCAGTGCGGGCAGTGCCGCGGCCAGCCAGACGCAGCAGGCGCCGAGCAACGCGAGCCAGCGCCACGTCCGCTGCAGGACGATGCGCCGCGGGCTCGCAGGCCATGACCCATTCATCGATGCATCGATCGCGCGCGACGACCCCACGCTGACGAGACTTGCCCAATGCTAAACCCGCGCCCGCGCGAGGTCGATAGACAACGCCGCCGCGGCGGTGCGCCGCGGTCGGCTCGGCGCAGGGCGCTCCTATAATCGCGCGCTTTGACCACGCCCGAACGTCGGGAATCGCCTGCGGCGCGTCACCGCGCACGTCCACCAGACGACTGAGGTTTCATGAGCCACGCCAACGACCACGACGACAGCGCCCACGAGGGCCCGATCAAGACCCCGCGGCAGCTGATCTGGGCGGTGGTGTTCGCGTTCCTGGTGCCGATCCTGCTGATCGTGCTGCTCGTCAACTTCGTCGCCAGCGACGACAAGCCCGCCGCGGGCACCGACGCGCTGGGCGCCGAGGCGGTCGCGCGTCGCATCCAGCCGGTCGGCGCGATCGAACTGCGCGACGCCTCTGGCCCGGCCGTCGTGCGCACCGGCGAGCAGGTCTACAACGCCGCGTGCGCCGCGTGCCACGCCGCCGGCGTCGCCGGGGCACCGAAGCTCGGCGACAACGGCGCGTGGGCGCCGCGTATCGCCACCGGCTTCGACGCACTGCTCAACTCGGCGCTCAAGGGCAAGGGCGCGATGGGCCCCCAGGGCGGCGGCGAGTACAGCGACTACGAAGTCGGCCGCGCGGTGGTCTACATGGCCAACGGTGCCGGCGGCAAGCTGCCCGAGCCGCCCGCGCCGGCGGGCGACGCCGATAAGGCGGCGCAGTGACTCCCAGGCGCAGACGGCGCTGACGCTGCCACCGCCGTCGACTCAAACCCGCGCGTCGGCCTGCGGACTCTGGCGGTAGCCGAAGCGCGCCGGCATCGCGTCGAACGGCATCGTCTGCGGCGCCGGCCACCGACCGGCCTCGATCGCCTGCGCCGCCAGCGCCACGTCCAGCGTGTGCACGATGCCGAAACCCGCCGCGGCGACGGCGAACAGCCGACCCTGCTCGTCGAGCCAGGTCGCGCTCACTTTGCCCGCCGGCGCGCCGGTGTGCGACTCGGCGGCGATGCGGCCGCCGCAATCGACCAGGCGCCACACCCAGGGCGCCGCCTCGAGTTCGACGTAGACGCGCTGCGGGCCGTTCTGGAAGTACCAGGCGCCGTCGGCGTCGGCGGCGTAGTTGCGTGCGATGAACGCGGCAAGGCGTTCGTGCTCGACGCGGCTGCCGCGTGAGGCCGGGAACGGCCCCGCGGCCTGCGTCGCCGCGTCGCGCAGCCACCAGTGCCCGCGCGCGTCGAGTCCGAGCCAGCCGCGCACGTGCGGCACGTTCGGCCACTTGCGCAGCGCCGCTTCGACGATCGCGTCCATGCCCCGAGTGTGCGTCAACCTTGCCGGCACATCCACGCCATCACCGCCGCGGGCAGCGCCAACACGTGGCCGGGCGGTGCGCCCGCCGGGAACCCGACGTGGCCGCCGTGCGCCGGCTGCCACAGCGTCACCCGGGGGCCGACCTCGTGCGCGCGCGGCAGGCTGGCCGCCGGCACGAACGGGTCGTTGCGCGCGTTGAGCACCAGCGCGGGGATGCGGATGCGCCGCAGGTGCGGCTTGGCCGATGCGCGCGCCCAGTAGTCGTCGGCGTCGCGGAAGCCGTGCACCGGCGCCGTGAACGCATCGTCGAACGCGTACAGCGTGCGCGCGGCGAGCATCCGCTCGCGGTCGAACAGGCCCGGGTGCTGCGCCCACTTGGCCAACGCCTTGGGTTTCATCGTGCGCAGGAAGTGCGGCGTGTAGCTCAGGCGGTTGAAGCCGCGGCCGATCGCGTGGCCGCCGGCGGTCAGGTCGACCGGCGACGACACCGCGGCCACCGCGCGCACGGTCGCTGCCGCGCTGTCGCCGGCCTCCTCGGCCCAGCGCAACAGCGCGTTGCCGCCCAGCGAGACCCCCACTGCATACAGCGCCCGGCCGTGGCACTCGCGCAGTCGCGCGACGATCCAGCCGACTTCCTCGAAGTCGCCCGAGTGGTAGGCGCGCGGCGACAGGTTGATCTCGCCCGAGCAGCCGCGAAAGTGCGGCACCGCGTAGTGCCACCCTGCGGCGCGCGCCCAGTCGGCGAAGGCCAGCGCGTAGGCGCTGCGCGACGAGCCCTCGAGGCCGTGGAACAGCACGAGCAGCGGCGCGCCCGGATCGGCGGCGTCCTGGAAGTCGACGTCGACGAAGTCACCGTCGGGTGCGGTCCAGCGTTCGCGCCGGTAGGCCGGCGGCGTGCCGCGGTGGCGGCGTGCGAACAGCGCCGGCCAGATCGTCTGCAAGTGGCCGCCGGGCAGCCAGCGCGGTGCGCGGTACTGCATCGCACGCCCGCTCAGTGCAGGATCGACGGCGTCTCGGCGATCTCGGGCGGCTCGCGCGGCGAGCCGGGACTGGCGTGGTGCGCGACCAGCCGCCAGCCCTGCGCCGAGTGCACGTAGACGTTGGTCGCCAGCACCCACGCCGTCTGCGCGCCCTCGGGCCCGGGCACCTCGATGCGCTCGACGACGCTGTGCACCGCGCCGCCGGCGGCGTGCACGCGGCGGACCTTGTCGGCGTGAACGGCGATCGCACCGTTGGCGAAAATCGCCTCGAACGTGGCTCGGATCGCGTCGGCGCCGACCACGCGCGGGCCCCCCGGGTGCACACAGAAGATCTCCTCGTCGTCGGCCCACAGCGCCATCAGCCGCTCCAGGTCGGCCTCGCGCAGCGCCTCGTAGAACTGCGCCTCGATGTCGTCGGGCGACGCCATCAGCGCGGCGGTCTCGGCCTTCGAGCGCGGCATCGGGCGGGGTCAGCGGAACACGACCGTCTTGTGGCCGTTCATCAGCACGCGGCGCTCGACGTGCCAGCGCACCGCGCGCGCCAGCACGACACACTCGACGTCGCGCCCGACGGCGGTCAGGTCCTCGGCCGACAGCGAGTGGTCCACGCGCGCGACGTCCTGCTCGATGATCGGCCCCTCGTCGAGGTCGGCAGTGACGTAGTGCGCGGTCGCGCCGATCAGCTTGACGCCCCTCGCGTGCGCCTGCGCGTACGGCCTGGCGCCCTTGAAGCTGGGCAGGAAGCTGTGGTGGATGTTGATCGCGCGACCCTTCAGCGCGTCGCAGAACGCGGGGCTGAGGATCTGCATGTAGCGCGCGAGCACGACCAGGTCGACGCCCGCGGCCTCGATCAGCGCACGCACCTGCGCCTCCTGCGCCGCCTTGACCCGCACCGCGTCGCCGTCCCCTGCGATCGGCAGGTGGTGGAACGCGATGCCGTAGCTGTCGGCGAGTGCGGCGAAGGTCGTGTGGTTGCTGACGATCGCCGGGACGTCGACCGCGAGCTGGCCGCTCCTCCAGCGGAACAGCAGGTCGTTCAGGCAGTGGCCGTGCTGGCTGACCATCAGCAGCACGCGCGGGCGATGCGCCACGGCGTGGAAGCGCGCGTCCATCGCGTACTGCTGGCGCACGTGCGCGAAAAGGCGCTCGAGCGTCGGCGCGTCGGCCAGGTGCGGCGGCGCCTCGAAGTGCACGCGCATGAAGAACAGGCCGGTGGCGTCGTCGCCGTCCAGGTCGCCGAACTGCTGCGAGTCGAGGATGTTGCAGCCGGCCTGGTACAGCAGGCCCGACACCGCGTAGACCACGCCCTTCGTGTCGGGGCAGGACAGGGTGAGGATGAACTCGTGCTCGCGCGCCATCGGGGGCTTCGGGGGTCGGGCCGGCCGGCGGCGGCCAGCGGCGTCAGTGGTGCGCCGCGAGCTTCTCGCCCGCCTTCAAGCGGTACACCGTGCCGCAGTAGGGGCAGCGCCCCTCGCCGGTGGCGGCGACGTCGATGAACACGCGCGGGTGCCCGCTCCACAGCGGCATCTTCGGGTGCGGGCAGTGCGTCACGCCCGGGCCCATCAGTTCCTTGGCGGCCAGCTCGACGACGGCCTTCGGTTCGCTGCTCATGCTCAGACCCTGGTCAGCCACTCGGCGTACTTCGGATTGCGGCCGTTGACGATGTCGAAGAACGCCGACTGGACCTTCTCGGTGATCGGCCCGCGCTCGCCGGCACCGATCTGCACGCGGTCGAGCTCGCGGATCGGCGTGACCTCGGCCGCGGTGCCGGTGAAGAAGGCCTCGTCGGCGATGTACACCTCGTCGCGCGTGATGCGCTTCTCGACGAGCTTCAGCCCCAGGTCCTGGCAGATCGCGAAGATGGTGTCGCGGGTGATGCCGTTGAGCGCGCCTGCCGACAGGTCGGGGGTGTAGACCACGCCCTTCTTCACGACGAACAGGTTCTCGCCGGCGCCTTCGCTGACGAAGCCGGCGCTATCGAGCAGCATCGCCTCGTCGTAACCCTCGTCGGTGGCTTCCATGTTGGCCAGGATCGAGTTGGTGTAGTTGCTCACCGCCTTGGCCTGGGTCATCGTGATGTTGACGTGGTGACGCGTGTAGCTGCTGGTCTTCACGCGGATGCCGCGCCTGAGCCCCTCCTCGCCGAGGTACGCGCCCCAGGCCCAGGCGGCGATCATCAGGTGGATCGTGTTGCCCTTCGGGCTGACGCCGAGCTTCTCGGAGCCGATCCAGGTCAGCGGGCGGATGTAGCAGCTCTCCAGCTTGTTGGCGCGCACCACCGCGCACTGCGCGTCCATCACCTGCTCGACCGTGTACGGGATCTTCATGCGCAGGATCTTGGCGCTGTTGAACAGCCGCTCGGTGTGCTCGCGCAGGCGGAAGACCGCGGTGCCGCCGACGGTGTTGTACGCGCGCACGCCCTCGAAGGCGCCGCAGCCGTAGTGCAGCGTGTGCGTGAGCACGTGGATCTTGGCGTCGCGCCAGTCCACCAGCTCGCCGTCCATCCAGATCT